>NZ_CP126159.1:300000-463690 GCF_030127145.1 Halobaculum halobium | reverse complement strand
ATCACTCCGACGAATGTTAACAGTGGAGGCCTCATCGAGAGTAGAGGACCAATGAGGCAACGAACAGGGTCTAAACCAAATCCTCAATACACTGGATCGTAGTCGTCACAGATTCCATCCAGAAACGCTTGATGCACCGTGTCGGTGTGTTTGCTGGCGGTTGTCGCGTGCGTTCTCGTCTCCCAGATGCGAGCAACGGTTTTCGTGTGCGTCACAACTTGTTCACACTCGATCGGATACGTGTTCACGATGTGATCCAGAATGGCGGCGAACCGGCGTTCGTGCTCAAGTCTGTCCTCTGTCTTTGTGACGAGTTGAATTGCCGCATCCTCTAAATCTTCAAGATCCGATTCAAATGCATCCGAATACTCCATGTCTTCACCTGTGTCGGATCACGCCTAAGAACCGGTGATTCCGTATCCAGCAGCCACTACTCTACATATCGTCCTTTTATCATAAGACCAACAATAGCACTACAAAGGAGCACCCCGAGTACCGCGTTAAATAGGGGGAGCTTGGACGCATACGTATAGAGGTGATTCTGTAAGCGATCGATCCCGAGGGCCGCGAAGCTATCTCCGTCCTGTGTCGGAGATGGTTCCGACTGTGGTGTCGTCGTTGGTATTGACTCCAACGTAATCGACCGCGTGGCTTAGTGTATAGGAGCCGGTTGTATCCGTCACTTGCAGTTTGATTTGCAGAACCTCGGAAGCAACTGGTTCCTCCAACCCGCCCTCCGTGAGGGTCAGTTCATCTGCAGCGTCGGTCGGTTGCAAAACGGTGCCACCATCGGGCCCATACGGCTGGAACTGGACCCTCACACGCCCATCATTATTTTCATCTGCAACGACAGCGGTAACCGTTGACCACCGTGATTCGATCGATACTGTGACCGAGTCAAGGCGCGCTTGGTCGCCAGACGGAATCGTGATGGTAAATTCGTACGTCTCGCGTGCATCGCCGCTGGTGTTAGTCGTACCCTCGGCGAAGCTTGGTGTGGGCCCAAACACACTGGCGTTGGGTTGCGGTGGGTTCTGTGAAGTCAGCACGTAGGGATCAAGCCAAGTACCCAGATCTTCGCCGCCGAGGTCAACAACGATACCCCGGAACTCGGTGTAGTTCAGGCTGCCCTGTCCACTGCGCTGATTGACTCGATACATCACGTCGTGTATCGTCGCCTCACCATCTGTTGCCTCTCTGAGTTTCACATCCAGTGCGAACAGCAGTCGTGAGCCTTTCTCATACCTGTGCGATGGTCATAGGTGTCGGCGTCACCAAGTGTGCTATCCTCGTGATGGTCTCCCCGTGGCCACTTCGTGTCCGGATCGGTTTGCGAAGAATTGTGGCAGGCTTCCACCTGAGTTGGCCGCCGTCAGGCTCGAAAGATGATCCGTAGTAGGTAGCGCTGCCCTCGGTGAACCACGCCATATCTCTATCATAAAATGTGATCTCATTGATATGAGCGGTTTCATGAACATAAATCGAAAGCGGAGACCCCGCTTGAACAACTGCATCTGATCGCCCTGCCCCCCAGCTCCAAACTGGCCCTGCAGAACGAAGACAGAAACGTCTCGCTGCGGATCACCTTGGATTGTCCGTTCAGTTGCCGCAAGTGCCTTGATAGCTGTCTCCGGCGAGACTGCCATTTCGACCCGTTCAGGCACGTACAGTGAGATCACCTTCCCATCCGCCCGTTCAGAGTATTTTGTATATGAACCAGTGACGAAATACTGGGCTGCGAGGTCACCCTCACCATGAACCTCGATGGTTGTGTCTGGTGAAACCCGACGGGCTCTTCGTACACTGAGTCGACAAACCGCTCATCAGGGGGATCCTCACGCTGAACCTCTCCCGACGGAGACGGAACGGTGACACGGTGCATCCCAGCGTTTGAGTCGTTGGGAAGCGGATGTGCGATCGTAAGTGAGGGCGCAGCTGTCGTGGTATCCCACGTTAATTTTTGATTGTCTTCGAACCCAGTCGTCTCTACCACGGAGTACCTCTCAATATAGTCGATATCGGTGATTCTGAATTCGACCGTGTCACTGGGAAGATCGAATTCATATGTGAAGTGAACTGTATTGGTTTCATTGAGCCGTCTGATCTCAACTGTGGTTGGAATCACCCGTTCTTCCGGGATGGCGTCAGAGACCTGGGGGCGCGGTGATTCAAGCTGGGCGCCGCTTCCTTTCACGGCACCGTCGGAAGTGCTTGCTTCCGTCATGTCGGCAGAAGAGGGAGAGGTTGGTACGGAAGTACCAGCAACTGCAGGGGTCAACGCAAGTGTCCCGATGACGAGACAGGCCCCGATGAAAGCGAACGTTGAGCGATACTGTTGGGTCATACAGGGTAAGCGTCTGTGGAGTAGGTCTGGTTCATCGGAGAGTGGTGGCTATCTCGGGGAGACAGCGACTATTGGAATTCGCATGCTAGCTCCGTGATGCGTGGCTGATACAATGGAACCATGTATAAATTATTGGGCATTAGTATCACGTGAGGTATGTGGCTGCCCGTTAGAAGCAACGGACCAACTAGCGGGGACTCACCACCACGTTGGCAACTCTAACTGTGCGCCTTCCCTTGGTGGTGTCACAAGACAGCAAGCACGTGCTTGCCGGGGTAGTCTGAAACCGCTACCAACAGTGTGAGAGCTTTCAGGCCTTACCGTAAGATGCCGACCAACCTTCTCACAGGTGTGTGAGAGTGTCGTATGAGATTGTCAGCGACCACAGGTATTACAGAGGTTCGCCGGTTCGCCCATCTGGACAGCTGATCAAACTGAATTCTACTTTTTAAATACTCCTGAGAGGTCCAACCGGTCAACCCGACTCTGCGATGAGCGGACCTCCCCACAGGAGAATAGCCGCTGCTCCGATGACGAGAACCACTCCACCGACTCCAAGCGCAAACAGCGGTGAGACGACGTCGGAGATGACGCCACTCCCGAGCTGGAATGGGACGACAGCTAGGCCGCTGACCATCGCCATCGCACTCAACACGGTCGCCCGACCGAGCGTTTCAACGTGGTCGTTGATGTACTGGCCGGCGAACGAACGGGTGACGTCCGACACCCCACGGATGAGGAGGAACGTCGGGAGCGCGAGGACGGGCATGAAGTACATCCCGACCAACGCCCCGCCGACAGCGAACGGGATGACCAGAAACCATGTTTGAACGCCGACCGTCTCCTTGATCGCCCCCGTGTAATAGCTGAGGACTGCGCCGACGAGACTGTACGCTGCATAGAACCACCCTAGCAACGCTTCGACCTGCGGCTCAGCTATCCCAAGATCGAGAACGACCGTCTCGAAGATCGGTTGGAGAAAGACGAACACGAGGTAAGTGACTGCAGCGTACAGTACGTAGTAATACAGCAGGAACGCACGCAATTGACGACGAGCGAGGACATCCCGCACGATACGAACCGTTCGGCGAAGACTCAGTGTGTCGGTCTCAGTCTGCCTGTACGCCTCTGGTTCATCGATCGTCAGCAGTACCCCGACACCGATGCTGGTGACTGCCGCCGCGACGAACCACGGGTACGAGAGGTCGATACTCCCGAGATAGCCGCCGAGTATCGCTGCTACCGCGCCGACCGCCAACGCTGCCGATTCGCCACGCCCCCTGACGTGGGCAAATTCGTCCTCCGAGAGGTCATCTGTGAGAGTATCGTAGAGCCATGCGTCCTCGCTGCCGGAGCGGAAATTGTACCCCATCGACCAGCAGACGTAGAGCCCCGCCAACGGAAGAAACGAGTTGGAAAGCCCGATACCGAACAGCGTCACTGCGATCAAAGCTGTTCCGAGGAGTAAGCTGTTGCGTCGCCCGACACGGTCGCCGATGTAGCCGGTCGGGATTTCCCCGAGCAGCGTTGTCAGGTTGTAGATCGCCTCCAAAATCGCTATCTGGGTAAACGAAAGCCCTTGAGCCAGGAAGAACAGATACATAATTGGCCGATAAAACTCGACAGCTTTCGTCGACTTGTAGAGATAGTACTTCAGGATGGCACCGGAGAACACTCGACTACTCCCGTCTCGTACACGCCCAGCCATCTCCACCTCGGGCCATGGCGAGCCGACAAGTATGTCCTGTTATTATCGATTCGCCGGTAGACGAATACAGGAACGATTGAACTGATGGGCCATTGATCAGTATCTAACGATCCGCTGAGCTTGTCCTGTTAGTAACCAAAAATCAAAAGCACCGGAATATCGCGCCTCCGTGCCGTTCTACGAAGAGATTGTTCGGAAGGCCGCTAGGTTTCGTCAAGGAGAGGACTCCGATGGCAACCCAATGAGGATATCACTCTTTGAGGTGGTGGAGCAATTGCGCTACATCTTGATCGGTTTCCCAGCACCGAGGGGGACTGATCGTCGTACGATAGCTACCTATCTTCCCTATTTTTTAATCGGTATTGTCAGCAACAACGGTCACTGCCTCGAACTGCGTGCTTCTCTGACCCCATTGCCGTCGCGGATGATGTCCTCGCAGTTTGGACAAAACCCGAACAGAATCTGAGCCAGTCGGCGCAAACACATCGACATACCGCTGCGTAACGAAGCCCTCACAGTTTCCACAAGTCGCCATACGAAAACCTTTGAGTGGGATTTCTTAGGTCTTTTGTCCATTCTCATGAGGAAGACGCACCAACAGCGCAGAGATATCCGGTTGGCTGATTGCTCAATAGATGGAGTCCACGTCGTCAGCATACCAACAAAACTGAACTCGGAAGTCTCTGAACGACACCTGAGCTGACACGTCTTTGTGACAGACGCCTCCGGTACTCTCGGGTACCGGCGACTCTTCGGCAGCGACGAGATATCCTTCGGAGTGGGTTCTCATTGACGAACGCCTGTAAAACGGGCCCCGCTGTCGATGAGGAGATGCGCTGGCCGACGACGACGCCTTTGTCCGCGGGTTTAACGCCCCGTGGACTCGCTAGGGGGCGTTCTCGACAACGTCTCGCCTGATTACGCGGAGGCGATGACCACCGAGACTAGTCGTCGCCGAGCGCGACCGCGCGCTTGACGCCGTCTACGATGCCTGCGATCGGATCGCCGGGAAACTCCACCGCTACGAGGGGGGACGACTACGGCACCTACGCCGCCCGCGTCGACGGTGTCCATTGGGATCTGAAATGGGACCGCGACGGCGTCTCTACCTTCGGGCGGGCGCCAGTGGCGGCGCCTACTCTTCTCGCAGTACGACGCTCCATCGGCGGCCGACGTTCGCCAGTACGTGCCCCAGCTTCGTGGATTCGTCGAAGCGTACAGCGAAGCTGTGGCGGAGTTGGAAGCGGATCTGGCCACGGTCAAGTTGTAACTGACGCGACAGTCTGTCGCTTGTCGGTCGATCATATCAGGAGAGTTCTCGAAGAGCGCTTCGAGACAGGTGAACGCCTCTGTCGCCGCAACGTCTGGTAGATCTGTTTCGAAGCAAAGCTGCATACGTACCGTTTCGACGTCCGTGAGTACGAGCGGTACCTCACCGGTGCTCTACAGTCGCTTGACTGTCTCTCGAGCAGCGGGTTCATCGATATTTCGCCGCTGGCTGCTGAGATGATCCTCTAGGCACTCCGGTCCGTCGTCCAAGAGCACCACTCCCACATCAAACGTACCCGAGCGGTCAACCGACGGCTGTATCGCGTTCGATGAAGAAGACGATCGATGAACCGCTTCACCGCGGTTTATACTCCGTCTCTATGTAGGTCCTGTATGCACAAAAGCCGAGTCGGAAGGGACCGACTCGAATCGCTCCGTGAAGCCCTTGTTGTAACCGGTGAGCGTGAGCGGTTGGACGTTATCGCGCCGTTTAGCGGCGACCCTTTCACATCGATTCCCGCAGGGACTGAGGCGGATGTCGAGGCCGCCGTCGGGCGGGCTGAGGCGGCACAAACGTCGTGGGCCGACCGTCCGGTGACCGAGCGGGCGGCCATTCTGGAGCGATATGCCGACCGGGTGCTCGATGCACAGGACGAGCTACTCGATATCGCGCAGTTGGAAACGGGAAAGACTCGGCGGGACGCCTTCGAGGAAGTGCTTGACGTCGTCCAGACAGCCAACCATTACGCCGATGCTGGCCCGGAACTACTCGAGAGCGAGCGTCGAAGTGGGGCCATCCCGGGGCTGACGAAGACCACGGTTCACCGTCGGCCGAAGGGAGTAGCCGGGTTCATCTCGCCGTGGAACTATCCCGTCACGCTGTCGGTTTCTGACGCACTGCCGGCGCTGCTCGCGGGCAACGCCGTGGTGTTGAAACCCGCAGAAGAGACCACCCATACGGCGTTACTGGCTCGCCGGCTGCTCGTCGACGCTGGCCTCCCGCCGAAGTTGTTTCAGGTCGTTTCCGGGACAGGTGAACGGGTGGGGGCCGAACTCGTCGACCGCGTCGATTACGTCTGTTTCACCGGATCGACCGAGGCGGGGCGGAGTGTCGCCGAACGCGCGGGGCGTGCGCTCATCGACTGCTCGCTCGAACTTGGTGGGAAGAACCCGCTGCTGGTCCTCGACGACGCTGACCCACGGAAGGCAGCTCGTGGGGCAATCCGTGCCTGCTTCCC
The DNA here is from genome assembly GCF_030127145.1 of Halobaculum halobium. NCBI lineage: Archaea > Methanobacteriati > Methanobacteriota > Halobacteria > Halobacteriales > Haloferacaceae > Halobaculum > Halobaculum halobium. Next base: position 457,131 of record NZ_CP126159.1, on the reverse strand, counting down.
GAACGCGGGCCAACTCTGTATCAGCACCGAGCGGCTCTATATCGACGAGTCTGTCTATGAAGACTTTCGCGACGCCTTCGTCGCTGAGACCCGGGATCTCAACCTTGGAACTGGGTTCGCGTACGGGCCAGATATGGGATCGCTGCAGTCCGCCGCACAACTGCACAAGACTGAACGCCACGTGACCGACGCCATCGAGAAGGGTGCCGAGGTACTCGTCGGGGGGCGGCCTCGGCCGGACGTGGGCCCATACTTCTACGAACCGACGGTGTTGTCGGCTGTCTCCCCCGAGATGACCCTCTACGATGAGGAAACGTTCGGGCCAGTGGTGAGCCTCTACCCGGTCGGGAACGTCGAAGAAGCCGTCGAACGGGCGAACGATTCTCGATACGGGCTGAATGCATCTGTCTGGACGGGCGATCGCAACCGCGGTGAGCGCGTTGCTGAACGCATCGACTGCGGCACGGTGAATGTCAACGAAGCCTACGCGGCTGCATGGGCGTCGGTGGATGCGCCGATGGGCGGGATGGGTGATTCGGGTATCGGTCGGCGACACGGTGACGAAGGGTTGTTGAAGTACACAGAGGCCCAGACGGTGGCGGTCCAACGGGGGATCCAAATCGGGCCGGGACCACTTCCCGACTGGGTCTGGGCACGGTTGATGAGCAGTTTCTCGAAGCTTCTCAAGCGACTTCCGGGGTGGCTGCGGTGACCACCCCGGAGGTGTTCGTAACGGGGTTCCCTGGCTTCCTCGGGGCGTCCCAGTTGAGCGGCTCGTGACTCGAACTGAGACGGTCCACTGTCTCGTCCAGCCGAAATACCGGGCGGCCGCCGAGGTCCGCGCGGCCGAGATTGCCGGCGATGACTGGCGGGCGGACGTCAGCCTCTACGAAGGGGACATCACCGAGCAGGGGCTCGGACTCACCGCCGAGGACAAAAGCGCACTTCACGCCGCTGTCGGGGAGGTATTCCATCTCGCTGCTGTGTACGACTTGGGCGTGAGTCGAGCGGTCGGCGAAGCAGTCAACGTCGACGGGACTCAGCACGTCCTCGATTTCGCCACCGCTTGTGATGTCGAGGAGTTCCAATACGTGAGCACCTGCTACGTGAGCGGCCGCTACGACGGCGTGTTTACCGAATCGGACCTCGACGTGGGGCAGTCGTTCAACAACCACTACGAGGCGACGAAGTTCGAAGCCGAGCGCCTGGTACAAGAGCGCATGGATGAGGGATTCCCGGCGACCGTGTACCGGCCCGCCATCGTCGTCGGGCACAGCGAAACGGGGAAACCGAGAAATACGACGGTCCGTACTACGTGTTGCGCTGGTTGCAGCGCTGTCCGGGCGTCGCTCCGCTCCCGTGGTTCCCGGGGGCGGACTCGACGGAGTTGAACGTCGTCCCACGGGACTTCGTGGTCGATGCGATCGACCACCTGAGCCAGCATGGTGAACCCGGTGCAGTCTACCAGCTCTGTGACCCCAATCCGCCGACCATCCCCGAACTCACGCGACTGTTCGCCGACGCTACGAACACCCAGGTTTTTCGCGTCCCGACCACCCTAGGCGTTGGGAAGCGCCTGCTCGGGTCGCGGGCGGTCCGCTCAGTGACGGGCATTCCGCCGGAGACGCTCGACTACTTCACGCTCCCGACACGGTACGCCAACCCTGCGACTCGCCGCGCACTCGCGGGGAGTGGCATCCGGTGTCCACCTTTCGCATCGTACGTGGACGTGCTCGTCGAGTACGCACGAACGAACGATGCGCGGTCCGACGCGATGACTTGACGAGAGTCGCCGGATGGGATCCGACAGCGGTCCGAACGCTCTCCGAGCAGGCCGAGAAGCGCGGCGTGACGACGGTCGTCCATCCTGCCGGGGTCGCCCCGGCCTATCTCTATAAGGCCGGTCGTGAGGAGGGACGATGGCTGACACAACCCGATGCCGTAGACGTGACTAACGCCTCGAGGGCGAGAACGTACGCACCCATCGAGACGAGTACGGCGTGTTCGGCGCCGAGCGTGTACGGCAGCCACGAGAGTTCGACCGTGGCGATACCACCGAACTGAAAGAGTCCGGGGAGCGGGTACGCGGCCGACAGGTACACGAGCAGAAGCACATCTTGGTCGTATTCTCTCATCGGACGGGCCCGATAGTGTGCAGTTCGAAATCGAGATTCAGCTAAAGGATGAGGAATCAGTTCTCTGTGAGGACCACATCAGTGTCTTGCCATACGAGGGAGCGTGTTTCGAGGGGTCAGCCGGAATCCTGCGCGTCATCAGCAAACCCAATGAAGACGAACACGAACTCCGAGTGGGGGTAGAGTCTCGTTGAAGTGCTCTTGAGAGGATCGACCGCGTCGAAATCGTGTGCGGACAGGCCGGCCGGTTCGCAGTCGTCCAGGTGCTTGTTTATCGGACTGACGCCCTGTGCCGCTGACGAATGGATCACACACCGGCAGCCGATCGCCGTCGCTCGATCACCGACAGCAAGTCGTCTGGGCGTCGGTCGGCTGGGTACGACAGGTTGTCGCCGTCGGTCAACCGGACGTGCACCGCCCCGTCGGTGTAGTCGACGCCGACGATCCGGTCGTACGGTAGCTCCTCGGTGTCGGCGCCGAGCGTCCAACTCGTGTTGAGCAGATTCGCCTCGGCGTCCGGGCGGATCGTCAACGCCGACTCGCCGACGGCCACGACCGTGACCCGGTACTGTTTGGACTCGTCGATCCCGATGACGGAATCGCCGGCGGCGGTCATCGTGTACGTCGGAGTCCGGTCCGGGTCGGTGTCGAGGGCCGCGACCGCCGCGCGTTTGATGTCCGCCTCCGCGTCGGCGAGCGCCTCGGCGGCGCCGCGCTTCACCGCTCGGACCCCCGCGACCGCGAGCGCCGGCCCGCCGATCAGGATCGCGGCCCCCAGATAGATCCGATCGGCGGCGAGGACGAAGTTGCCGCCCAGCAGTAGTGCCAGTACCACCGCCCACGGCCACTGCCAGCCGGCGGTCCACACCGGTGTGAACGTTCCTACATCGATCGGGCCCTTCTCAGCCATCGCGGTGCCTCCCGGGCCTCGTCTGGCGCTCGTCGACTGTCACGAACTGGCGTTGGCTGGTGTCGTACTTCGGTGTTGCTCTCGCGGTCGAGTGCGTGCCAACCGAGACGTCGAGCGACACCGCGACGGCTGGACGGACGGCCGCGGGGAACGCGTCGTCACTCTGAACCGGAGTTGCGCGTTCGCCCGACCCGCTCGGCTGCATCGACGAGGGTTCCGAGCGTCCGCTGCACGTCGTCGTTGCGGAGGGCGGAGAACAGCCCGAACAGACCGACCCGGCGGTCGGCCGTCTCGTCGGCGAAGGCGCTCGCGCCGGCGTCGAGCGTCTCGATAACCCGGGGATCGCTCGCGCGCTCGGCCACGTCGGCGGCCTGGCCCAGTTGCGTGCCGAGCCGGTAGTACTCCTCGGTGCTTCGGTCGGCGGCGTCGCCGAAGCCCTCCACGAGCGCGAGCAGCCCGCGGACGGTGTCCATGTTCTCCCCGAGCGCGACGAGCGTGTCGACGGACTCCGCGCGGTCGAACGCCGTCGCGAGGCGGCGCACGTCCTCACGGGCGGCCTCGGCGGCCGCTTCGTCCTCCGGGGCGACATCCGCGAGGGCGCCGCTCGCGACCTCAAGCGTCGACAGCAGGTCAAGGAACGTGTCGGTGTTGTCGCCGATCTGTCGCAACAGCACCAGCGTCTCCTCGCGCTCGAACGCGACGCGAAGCTTGGCGATCTCGCCGCGGTTCTCGGCGGCGACGGTGCGCAACTCGGGGACGAGTTCCGCCGAGAGGTCCTGGGCGACGACGACCAGATCGAGCAGGTCCGCGAGCGCGTCGGCGTTGTCGCCCACCTGCTCGACTAGGTGCATCGTCTCCTCGTTCTCCAGGGAGGTCCGCAGGTCCGCCAGCGGCTCGCGATTCTCCGAGACGGCCGTGCGCAGTTCCGGCACGAGTTCGTCGCTCAGCCCGCGGACGACCGTGAGTAGGTCTAACAGCGCGATCAGATCATCCGCCTGCGCGTCGACGCGGGCGGCCAACGCCTCCAAGTTGGCATCGCCGCCGGCGGCGGTCGCGAACGCGTCCGCGTCGGGTGGTGATTCACTCATGTCAGGGAACCGGGTCGTATCCGCGCATCCAGACGTTCCAGTCCAGCGACGGGATCACGTTGATGTCGAGGATCCAGTTGAGCCGGCTCACGACCGGTGCGGAGATGGAGTCCTCGTAGTCGAATTCCGCGATCATCGCCTTCCCCTTCTCAGTGAGGATCGGGCAGGCGGTGTACCCGTCGTACTCCGGCGCCAGCGGCCGGTCCTCGAGGAACCGCTCGACGTTGTCGACGACGACGTGCGACTGCTTGCGCGCCGCCGAGGCGGTCCGGGAGGTGGGCACGTCGGCGTTGTCGCCAAGCGCGAAGACGTTCGAATACGTCTCGTGTTGGAGCGTGTTGTCGTCGACGGAGACGTACTCGCCACCGTCGGTCAGCGGCGAGTTTTCGACGACGAACTCGTGGCCGTACTGGGGTGGAACCGGCGCGTACAGGTCGTACTCGAGTGAGTCGCCCTCCTCCGAGTGGACCGTCTGGTTCTCGTAGTCGACCTCGGAGACGGTGAAGTCGGGCACGAACGTGATGTCGCGGTCCTCCCAGATCTCTTCGATCCGTTCCTGGTACGGTGCCTTCGGTCCGGTTCCGAACACCTCGGATCCCGGTTTGGTCATCACGATCTCGGCGTCCTCGCGAACGCCGCGCTTCCGGAGGTACTCCTCCATCAGCATCGTGAGCTTCAGCGGTGCGCCGCCGCACTTGATCGGCGTGTCCGGAACCGTCACGAGGAAGCGCCCGCCGTCGAACTCGTCGACAGCGTCGCCCAACGCTCGTGCGGCAGAGGCGTGATAGAACGGGTACACCGAGTCCGTCCGGTTCCAGCCTTCGAGCATCCCCGGGATCGCGTCCGGTCGGCGGTTGTTCCCGACCGCGGAAATGAGGATGTCGTACTCGTAAGAGTCCGCTTCTCCTGCGACGGTCTGTTCGTCCGGGTCGATCCCGACAACCTCGTCATGGACGAACTCGACCTCCTTGTGGAGGAGGTCACGCGTGTTTCGCTGCTGCTCGTCGAGGTCCATGTAGTCGAACGGGATCAGGTAGTACGCGGGCTGGTAGCTGTGCGTCCGGCTCTTGTCGATCACGGTCACGTCGGCGTCGATGCGCCGACGGAGCGCGTTCGCTGTCATCGTCCCCCCGGCGCCGCCGCCGAGGATGAGGACGTTCGGTCGTGTTGCTGTCATGGTGAATGTGGCTTCGGTAGTCAGTCGTCGTTCGATCCGTCGGGTTCGGGACCTGCAGCGCCGATGCCGCGGGCGACCGCGACGAGATACCCCATCCCGGCTTTCACCTCCGGGTCGCGCAAGGCGCCGAGCAAGCTGATGGGGCCGACCGGCTCGGCCTCCGCCGATCCGGCCGCGCCGACGCCCTCCAGCATCCGAACGATGCCCCGGTTGACCTCGTCGTCGGTCGCCGTGTCGGCGAGTTCGCCCAGCGAGGTGCCGGTCGCCGCGACCGTCTCGATCATCTCGTCGTCCATCGCGTCCGTCAACAGCGCGACCGCGTCGGCGACTTCCGTGAGTCGGTCGAGCGTCCCGGTCCGCTGGAGCACCGCGACGCGGCGGACGGCCGCGGCGAGTTCGTCGCCGTTTTCTCCGACGGCCGCGCCGAGTTCGACCGTCCCGTTGTCGGCGAGTTCGGTCGCCGCCAGTCCGAGCGTCGTCGCGTCGCCGGCGAGCGATTCGACCATCTCATCGTCGAGGCTGTCCTCGATGAGCGCGAGCGCGTCGAGCAGCGTTGACAGCTGCCCCGACTGCTCCAGCAGGGCAGCGACGGTCTCGGGATTGTCCGCGATCGCCTCACGGACCTCCGGCGGGAGCGACTCCGCGTCGGCGTCCGTGCCGCCGTCGCCGCCGTCGAGCGCGCTCATCACAACACCCCTCGAGCGGTCAGCCAGTACGACTGGTTGTACCCGAGTTTCGACCAGTGGATCAGTTTCGAGGGCTGCTTCGGCGTCGGCTCCTCGTCGTAGTCGAAGGAGATGTACGTCGCCTCGTCCTCGCCGCTCTCGATGAAGCAGACGGTCTTCCCGTCGTACTCGGCGGTCGGGCGGTGACCGCGGACGACGCTGGCCAGCCGGTCGGCCAGCGACGTGGCCGCGTAGTGGGCCGCGCTGCCGGCCTTGCTCGTCGGCAGGTCCGCGATGTCGCCGAGCGCGTACACGTTCTCGGCGTGTGTCGCCTCCAGCGTCGCCGGGTCGACGTCGACCCAGCCGTCGTCGCCGAGCCCGGCGTCCCGGACGATGTCGCTGCCGTCGTGTGGCGGGATCGTCACCAGCAGGTCGTACGACAGCTCTCGCCCCTCGACGGTGTGGACGACCTGCTCGTCGGGATCGACCCGCTCGGGGTTGAAGAACGTCTCCACGTTGATATCGCGTTCTTCCATCAGCGGCCCGACCCAGTCGGCGACCGACTGGATCCCGTGAGCGCGATTGATCGGATAGGTGTACGTGATGTCGACGTCCTCGCGCAGGTCCCGCTCGCGGAGCCAGGTATCCGCGATGAGCGGGAACTCCAGCGGCGCAACCGGACACATGTGCGGCACGCCGACGACCGACATCACGAGATGCCCCTCGGTGAACTCCGCGAGTTCTTGGCGGAGCTCCTCGGTCGCCTCGGGCCCGTAGAAGTGGTGGCCGCCCTCCGCCAGCCCTGGCGTTTCCTCGGGCGTTACCTGCGCGCCCATCGCGAGCACGAGGTGATCGTACGCCAGATCGCTGCGGCTCCCTTCGAACGACACCGTCTCGGCGTCGGTGTCGACGGCGCTGACCCGGTCGATCAGCAGATCCACCCGCCGGTCGATCAGGTCGTCGAGTGGTCGTTTCGCGTCCTCGGGCGTCTTCTCTCCGAAGGGGACGTACAGCCAGGTCGGCTTGTACACGTGCTCCTCGCGATCGTTGACGAGGACAACCTCGACGTCGCCCGCGTCGATCTCCGCGGCGACCTCGTCAGCGAGGTTGTTCGCGAGCACCGACCCGGCGGTCCCGCCACCGACGATGACGACGCGCTCAGTCATCGACCCGTACGTACAGGTCCCAGTGGTCGCCGTGGTCGACCACCTCGACCAGCTCATTCCCGGACGTCTCGGCCCACTCCGACACGTCCGGTTCGGTGCCCTCGTTCGAGCTCTGGAGTCGGATCAGCGTCCCCGGATCGACGTCTTTGACCTTCCCGATCAGTTCCATCATCGGGCCGGGACACGACGATCCGACCGCGTTCACCGTCACGTCGGCCTCGAGTTGTGCGTCGCTCATTCAGTATCGCTCCGTGGCGGATGCAAGCGACCGCGTCACATCGGTTTTGAGTTGGCACACGACAACTTCGCGCTCTCGGCGGGCAGCCAGCGTGTATAACTCACACACGACTGTACGATCGATCGGTGAACGTATCGGAGGGGCGGATGACAACAGTCGGGACGGACGGACGGAGCGAACGGGACTGCCGGTGTTAGTCGGCGTCGTCGGCGTTAGTTGTCGACGGTGGCGCGAGCCAACAGTTCGTCACAGGGGAGTTCCTCCTCGAGTTTCTCGATCTCCGCTGGGATTGATTGGGAGATGATCATCGTGTCGTAGGTCTTGTCCGCTGTGACTGCCCCTCCGACGCTCAGCGATCCGACCATCCGCCCGGCGTTGTCACTCCCAAGAAAGACGATGCTCGTGTCGTTGTCGCGTGCGAACCGTCGGATTCGGCCTGCGATCGTTCCGAACGGCGCGTGACTACCCACGAAGATCGGTTCGAAGCGAGCATCGGGTACGATGGCATGCACCGACTGCCGGAGTGTCTCAACGATCACATCGGTGTCGTACGTCTCATTAGACCCGATCCACCCGTGATCCCGGGCGTATGTCCTGTTCCCTTTGGGAATCACCGTCACTGCGGTCACACCTTCTTCGAGGATGCAGTCGAATTGGTTCGCGCGGACGAGCGCTGCGTCCGAGAGCGTCGATCCGTCGTAAGGAACTACCAATCCCATATGTGCAAGAAAACTTCAGGGTGGTATCTATCTTTCGTAATCTGTGCAATACTCTCGGTCGAATACGGAGTGGAAGCTGGCCTCGATACTCACACTGTCAGATTCCCAAAGGGGGAAATCGACCACACCAGCGGAATTCGGGGTGACCCGCTGAAGCGGTCGGTCAAGAGGGTGGGAACACTTGGGCGGTCACAGGGTACCGCCGGCGATCAGTCGCTCGTCATTGCGTCCGTGCTCGCGGCGCAGTTGTTGGGGCCGAGTTCGAGGGTGAACGCCTCCTCGTCGTCGGCGTCCTGCTGGCCGAGGTTGGTCGCGATGATATCCACGTAGTTCGCGGGACGCGGCGGCATGTCGGCGAGGACGGTTTCGACGAACTCCTCCTTGTCGTAACTGAGCGCGTCCATCCGCGCTTTTAGATCACTGATTGGCGCGGTGTAGGTCCCGTCGTCGGCCGGGACGGCGGCGTCGCTGAAGTGGGCGCCGCCGATGAGCGTCTCCTCAGGCAGCGTCAGCACGCGCTCCTGGAGCGTGTCGTACAGCTGTTCTGCGGCGGCTGGGGCTCCGTCGTCGCCCTCCTCGAGATCGGGACGAGCAACGCTCTCGATGAACAGCCCGTCGCCGGTGGTGAGCAGGCTGCCGCCGAGCAGGTAGGAGGTCATCCCGCTGGTGTGACCGGGGGTGTAGATCGTCTCGACGGTCGCGTCGCCGACGTCGAACTCGTCGCCGTCGGCCGCCGTGGTCATCTCGTCGGCGTACGTGACGCCGCGCGGGACGGCGTTCTCGGGGATGACGCCCTCGACGCCCTCCGCGGCGAGTTCGCGGAGGCCGCTGATGTGGTCGGCGTGGATGTGCGTGTCGAACGCGTACGTCAGATCTGCGCCCAGTTCCTCGGCGTCCTCGAGGTACCGGTCGGTGAACGCGCGCAGCGGGTCGACGATGGCCGCCTCGTCGCCGTCGACGAGGAGGTAGCCCAGACAGCCCGACGAGGGCCGCTGGTACTGGTAGACGGAGCCGGGTCCGTCGTACTCCGTGACCTCCTCGCGTTCGTAGATACGCGCCCAGCCGTTCATCCCCTCCTCGAGGTGGTTCACGTCGTAGCCGCGCTGCTTCAGGGCGCCGGCGACGTATTCGCTGGCCCCGCCCTTCGCACACAGGACGGTTACCTCCCGATCGTCGGGGATCCGATCGAGAACGTCGTCGTCGATGTCGTCTTCCAAGAACTCGAAGTACGGGATGTTAATCGAGTCGACGTTCTCGCCGTCGATCTTCCACTCCTCGTAGTCGGAGGTCATCCGCGAATCAAGCAGCGTGACCTCTTCGCCGGCATCGATGCGGCTCTTGAGATCCTCTGGTGCGATCGATTCGACCTCGACCTCCGGCTCGGGAAATTCGTCTGCCATCACGAGACTCAATGGGAGTCGGAATAATAAATATTGCGCAATACAACCAAGACCATTTGCCGAGGGTGCCGTGTGAGATAGCCGTGCTCACGTCGAAAATTCTCTTTGAGGGCGCTTTAGAGGGTGTTATCGGCCTGGGGACTGCTGACCGCAGGCTAAGTACTATTGAATAGTAAGTAAAACACTGCAACCGATAGAATCTGTCTTGTAAATAGTGCACAATACCTTTTGGCAGTGCAACGTCGTTACCGGCCTGATATCGAGATGTTGGCGTCGACGAACGCCCGGGGCCGTCGGACGGTTTGGTACGACTCTCGAATACCGGGATCGGACCACAACTGTGTTGCTCGCGGAGTCCGGCTCTCGAGTGTGACCCGACAGATATCCGGGCCCGATCGGACCTCTCCATCGAGACGCGCCGTCCTCACCGGGCTCTCTGCGGCTGCGGCAACCGCCACCGCCGGCTGTCTCGGCGGCGGTGGCGGCAGTAGCGGCGGGAGCGATGAGGTACCCGCCGACGCTGTCGAATCGCTGCCCACGCCAGTTCACGGCGACGAGGACGCGCCGGTGACGGTCGCGGTGTTCGAGGATTTCGCGTGCCCGCACTGTCGGACGTTCGCCGTCGACGTCCAGCCGAGAATCGTCGACGAGTACGTCGGTTCCGGCGACGTACGATTCGAGCATCACGACTTCCCGATCCCGGTGGACGACCGCTGGTCGTGGGAGGCTCCCGGCGCCGCGCGAGCGGTACAGAACACGGTCGGGGACGAGGCGTTCTTCACGTTCACCGGGCGACTGTTCGAGGAAGGATGGTCGGACGGGTCGCCGACGTACTCCGAGTCGCTCCTGCGCGATCTCGCGAGTGCCGTCGACGCGGACCCCGACACCGTAGTGGCCGACGCGAGCGGCAATCGATACCGCCCGGTGTTGGAGGCCGACCGCGAATCGGGCCTCGACCGGGGAGTAGAGGCTACCCCCAGCGTGTTCGTCGACGGAACTCTCCTCGACAGACCCGACTACTCGACGATATCGTCGGCAATCGAAGAGGGACTGTAGTCAGGCGAATCGGCCGTCTGTCGTCGAAAACGCGCAAGTTGAACGGCGGTCGAAGCCCAGTCGAGCCTCCAAGATTCGGTAGCGACAGTACCGGTTGGTCTCGGTGGCTCGGACCACCCGTCGGGTTCCCTTCGAGAAGCGAGCCCAGCTATGAGGACCCACCAGTCGCCAGCAGCCACAGATAGGCGGTGATCGCTATCACCTCCGAGGACACCGTCGCGAAGTCCAGCGGCTGGAACAGGTGCTGGTCGGAGAATAGGATCGCCACGTTCCCCAACTCGGGGTGCCCGTACCCGTCGACGCCGGGGATCGCACCGCCGTGGCCGCCGAGGTGCCACCAGATGTATCCGCCGATCCACACCGTCATCATGACCGCGGCGAACGCGAACACCCCACGTTCCGGGAAGTACTCCGGGACCATGTACAGTCCAAGCAGTGCGAGCGTCACCGCGATGCCGGAGGCGACGAAGAGATACGGCCGCGGGTCGGCGAGGGTTCCCGTTTCGAAGTACACGAGCGCGCGTGGCAGTCCCCACGTGAAGTGGAGTCCGACGGCCACGAGTCCGAACTGCACGCCGATGATGCGAACGAGTCGCCTCGCGATCGACTCCTGTCGGTCGGGCAACTCCTCGGCGGTTCCATCAGATCTGGTCGAGGGTCGTGTCTCACTCATCGATGTCGTAGTAGTGGTCGCGCGTTCGCGTGTGCGTCGTGCTCGTTGCGCGGGCGGACGCTGCGTAGATCAGTCACCCGACAGCCTCCCAGTTTCGGTATAATACTACGCCGAACGCGAGGATGAAGCCGCCGACGCCGACCTGTCGGCCGACCGTCCCGAAGTCCCCGTTGAGGCCGGCGACAACTCCTCGGACGGCCATCACCAGCGTGACGAGCGCGACGAGCGCCAGCACAGCGTGGCGCGTTTCCATACGTCCACTATTGGTCCCGATGCCCAAAAGGATCTGTTGGCGCACGCCAATCGACGATCAGCGTCCGTGCGACCAATCAGTCGTCAGCGTCCGTCTGGCCGGACCGCGTCGTACCCGGCGAACGCGATCAGTGCACCGGCAGCGGCGGCGAAGGCGAGCTCACGCTGCGGGAGCGTGATCCCGGCCGGCCTGGCGAGCGCAACCAGGCCGGCTGCCGCGAGGCCGTACACGCCCCCGGCGGCCCCGACATGTTGAGCGCGATTGGTCGCCTCAAGGAGGCCGGTCTCACCCAGCATCCCGGCCACACTCCACCCGAACATCGTGAGTCCGATGGCGGCCAGGAGCGGGAGTCCGAGCGCAATGCCGACCTCGGCGCCGGCGAAGCCGAACGCGACGAACACGTGATACAGCCCCGACGTGGCCGGATGGTCGTCGGAGAATCGATCGTCGGCCGTCTCGGGTGTCGCACCTGACATCAGTCGTCGTCACCCGTTGATCGGTCGCGCGTCGGGCCCTCGGTCTCGGCCGTTGGCTGGCCGTCGTTGGAGACGGCCTCACCGTCCGCGTCGCCGCCGTCGGTGAGTGCTGTCTCACGTTGCCGTTCGAACCACGCCCATTCCTCCGTGAACACGTCGTCGGCCTTGAGATCCCAGGGGTCGCCGCTCTCGACGCGTTTCCCCTCGAACCACGACTGCACGACGTTCCAGAGGAAGATCAACTGCCCGACAGTGATGAACAGTGCGCCGACCGATGCGATCTGGTGGAGGTCGGTGAACTGTGTGAGATAGCTCGCGTACCGGCGGGGCATGCCGCCGTACCCGAGGAGGATCATCGCGAAGAACGTGATGTTTGTCCCGATGAGTGTCAGCCAGAAATGCGCTCTCCCGAGACGGCGCTGGTACCACCGACCCGTGAACAGCGGGAACCAGTAGTAGATACCCGCAAACACGGCGAACACCATCCCGCCCATCAGGAAGTAGTGGAAGTGGCCGACGACGTAGTAGGTATCGTGGAGTACGAGGTCGACGGGGATCGAAGCGAGGAACACGCCCGTCACACCGCCGATGATGAAGTTCGAGAGGAAGCCGATACTGAACAGCATCGGCACCGTGAGACGGAGCGTTCCGCCCCACATCGTCGTAATCCAGTTGAACGTCTTCACGGCGGACGGGATCGCGATCGCGAGCGTGACTGCCATGAATGACCCGCGCAGGCGCGGGTCGATGCCCGTCGTGAACATGTGGTGAGCCCACACGCCGAACGAGAGCACGCCGATCGCTAGCGTGGAGTAGACGACGAACTTGAATCCGAACAGCTTGCGCCCAGAGAACCTGGGAATGAGCAGACTGATGATCCCCATCGCCGGGAGGATCAGGATGTATACTTCGGGGTGGCCCCAGAACCAGAACAGGTGTTGCCAGAGGATCGGGCCGCCTCCGTCAACGGCGTAGAACGTCGTCCCGAAGTTCCGATCGAGTAGGAGGAGGATCATCGCAGAGCCCAGCAGTGGGAACGCGAACAGGATCTGTCCAGACTGCACTAGAATGGTCCACGAGAAGATATCGAGATTTGCCCAAGTTACCTCCTCGGCGCGTTCGGTAAAGATGGTGACGATGAAATTGATCGCGCCCATCGTCGCGCCGATTCCGGTCAGATGCAGCCCCAGCAGCATCAGGTCGACCCCGACATTCCCCTGATTACCGGCACCAATCCCGGCGGACAGCGGCGGGTACATCGTCCATGCCGTCTGGGCAGGGATCAGTCCCTCGATCGGGAGGAAGCCGGCAAACACGAACACCGTTCCGAACGGAAGGAGCCAGAATGCGATGGCGTTGATGCGTGGGAACGCCATGTCGTCGGCGCCGATGATCAGTGGGATGAGGTAGTTTCCGAACGCAGCAAGGATCGGCGTCCCGAACAGCAGTAACATCGCAATACCGTGGGTCGTCAGCAGCGAGTTGTAGAACGTGGCCGCGAAGAGATCTGACTCCGGCGTAATCAACTCAGCACGCATCAAGACCGCGGCTCCGCCGGCCCATGCGAACATGCTGACGGCGTAGACGCCGTACATGAGCCCGATGTCCTTGTGGTCGACCGTGGTAAGCCACCGGATCACACCGGACGGTTTCTCGCGACCGTATCGATCGCCGGTAGCGGCGCCGTCGGCCGCCGTCGATGCAACCCGCCAGTTCTCCAGCCGAGAGACCCAGAAGGCGACTCCAAACAGAAGCGCCCCCATGAGGATAGTCAACGCAGTTGTGGCCCAACGTCCATAGGTTCGCTCAATGGAGGACCCAGTATGGATGATCGTTTGTCCTGCGACAATGTGAGGTGTGGCTTCAGCGTGGGGGGATTGACCAAGGAACTGACCGCAGCCCTATCAACTGACAATCACGTCGGTACGGTAGTTGTCCTACGCCAAACGGGTGGTTAACGATCCGTAGTGTGTTGTTCGTATTGAGCGACCCGAACTATGACGTTCGTGCAGAAAGCACCGTAACGGCAACTCCCAGACATATCAATAATGATCGACCCCATAATCGCAAGCAGGCTCCAATTCGCCCTGACAACGATCGTCCACATCATCTTTCCGGTGATGAGTATGGGCCTTGCGCCCTTCCTCATCTACTTCACGTGGAAAGACGTTCGAGGCGGCGATCCCGTGTACGAACAGTTGCGTCGCTTCTGGACAAAGATATTCGCGGTCTCGTTTGTCGTCGGAACGGTTACGGGGATCGTGCTGGAGTTTGAGTTCGGGACGAATTTCGCGGCGTTCTCGACGGCCGCGGGCGAGTTGTTCGGTGGTCCGCTCGCCGTCGAGGGCATGATGGCGTTCATGCTTGAGGCGACGTTCCTCGGGATCTTCGTGTTCGGGCGCGAGCGGGTGTCGGACCGGCTGTACATGATCTCCAGCGTGGCGGTCGGTCTCGGGACGTGGTTGTCGGCCGTTTGGATCCTCATCGCGAACTCGTGGATGCAAACCCCACGGGGCTACGAAGTCGCCACCGAGAACGGCCAGACGATCGTCCACTTGGTCGACCCGATAGCGGCGTATCTAAACCCGCGATTTGGGTTCATGTTCGTCCACATGCAGAACGCGGCAGTCGAGTCGGTCGCGCTGTTCATGGCGGGCGTCGCAGCCTACTACGTTTACCGCCACCACGTGTGGGGCTACCCCGTCGAACATATCGCGTTCTGGCAGAAGACGCTCAAGATCGCGCTCGTCGCACTGTTGATCACCGCGCCGCTGCAGGTGTTACAAGGCGATCTGTACGCCCGTCACGTGTACGAGACGCAGCCGCAGAAGTTCGCTGCGATGGAGGCCGTCTGGGATACCGAGGCGTACGTCCCCGAGTACATCTTCGCGATACCGACGGACCTGAGTCAGCTAACCGACCCGCGAGCGAAGGAACTGTTCGGTATCGGGATTCCCGGCGGCGCGTCCTGGCTCGCTAGCGGGGGAGACCCGACCGCGGAGATACGGGGGCTGAACTCCTTCGACTCGGAAGCGCCGCCCGTCGCTATCGTGTTCTGGTCCTTCCGAGCCATGGTCGGGATGGGCTTTTGGTTCATCCTGCTGGCGTTCTGGGGCGGCTACCGGTGGTTCACGGGTGGGTTATTCGAAGACGGGCTCCTGCACAAGGCGTTGATGGGCTCGAGTCTGCTCGGGATCGTCGCGGTCGAACTCGGCTGGATCGTCACCGAAGTTGGCCGCCAGCCGTGGGTGATCCAGGGGGTACTCAAGACGAGTGAGGGCGTTTCGCCTGGACTAACTGGGACCGAGGCGGCGATCACGCTCGCCGGCTTCGTCGGCGTCTACACCACGCTACTCGCGTTGTACACGTACGTTGTTGCCCGGATCATCCGGAATGGCCCGCCCGGCAGCGATGAAATCGAGTCGATGCCGGATCCGACGCCCGACCAGGAGACTCCTGCGGGGGTATCCAGCGATGACTAGCGTCGAGACGCTCGCGGCGGGGCCGCTGTTCGGTTTGCCGCTGCCGGAGCTGTGGTTCGCGCTGGTGTTCGCTATGCTGGGGACGTTTCTGTTTCTCGATGGGTTCGACTTCGGCGCGGGCGCGATATTCGCGACGCTCGACGACGACGAAGCGCGCGAAACGGTCCTCTCTGCTATCGGCCCGTTCTGGGACGGAAACGAGGTGTGGCTCGTGGTCTTCGGGGGTGCGTTGTTCGCCGCATTTCCGTCGGTGTATGCCAACCTGTTCAGCCGCCACTACCTCCTCATGTTTGGGATCCTCGGCGCGCTCATCCTCCGTGGGCTCGCTCCGGAGATGTACGAACAGCGCCACGACGAACGGTGGCAGCGCTGGTGGGGCCGATCGTTCGTTGCCGGGAGCGTCCTCGCGCCATTTCTCCTCGGCGCATTCGCGGGCAACTGGCTCGCCGGAAGCCCTCGGTCATTCACGCTCGTTGGCGTCGTCGTCGGGGTTACCGTGACGGCACTGACAGTCGTCTCCGGAGCCGCGTTCCTACGGTTGAAGGCTCAAAGCGCGCTTCCGGAATCCGTGCGGCGGATCGGTACCGGCGCAGTCGCGGCGTATCTGCTCTCGGTAATACTGACGCTCGGGGTCCTCGCAGTTCGGCTCCCCGCCGGCGTCGACGCGCTGTTGACGGCACCGGTGATCGGACTCGTCGTCGCTTCGATCGTGCTCGCGGGCGGCTACGTGGTCACGCTCCGACGCGGGTCGAACCTCGCTGCGCTCGCTGCAGCTGCGGGTCTAACGTACGGGCTCATTGCGGTCGTCGCGGTGGTCATGTACCCGAGCGTCGACCCCGCCGCGAACCTCACCGTCGCCGACGCGATCGTCTCGACGCTGCCGCTGAATCTCATGTCGATCGGCGCGGCGCTTTTGTTGCCGCTCGTGGCGACGTACTTTGTCGTGCTGTACTCGGCGTTCAGCGGGCCGATATCGGCAGAGGAGGCGTACTAATATGAGTGATAAATCCAGGACTGGGACAGTTGAGCGTGTCTCGCCAGTTGGGACGCTGCTGCTGTCGCGCGTGCTAATCACGTGGGCAGAGCTGCTCGTTGTCGGGTTCGTGGGCGCCGCGCTGGGCGGCGCCGCCTCCGGACCGCCCCAGTTGATCGTCTACCTCGCGACGATACTGGGGTCAGTTGCGGTGGTCATGTACAACGTCGACCGACTCGTGGCCGCACGGATCCGAGGTGGAACGTGACCGAGGCAGCTCGCAGTGGTTGCTCAGCCTCTGAAACACAGTTGATGAACCAGTACAGGCGCGGGGTTCGAAGCGGAACCGAACTGAAGTCCATCGAACGGAGCGCAGATAGCCGTCAGTCCGTCCGACGTGAGGTGGAGCCGAACGGGCCGATCTCATGGCGCTTGGCAACGATGCCGAACAATAGCAACGCGCTCGGGATGAACAATAACGCACCCAGCGCGGTGACGACGTCGTCGTGGGAGAACCCGAAGACGACGCCGCCGACGCCGGCGACGAGCGCGACGAATGCGGGGACCAGTAGGTGGCTCCGGAGCGCACCAACTACCCCGGTGGTTGGGTTTGGAACTTCCATACGAGACACGGTACGTCTCTGGAACCCATATCGGGAGTGTTGTCGAGAGCCAACCGGCTCACGCACCGAGACACGATCAATGAACTCCACCAGATCGCCGCTGTCACAGCCGTGGCAGACGACGCTGGTCGGCACCCACAAACTCACCTGCTGATGTACGACTTCACGTTCGAAATAACGTATGACGCCGGAGCCGATGAGTACGTCGACCTGTTCATGGATCGCGATTCGCTGCGGTCTGAGGCGATATACTCGTGTCTCGACCCTTCGGAACTATGGACGCTGGAATCGGTAACGGGAGACCCTGCTGACCTCGCGGCCGTCGACGACCTGCTGTTGGACGAGTCCGTCGAGCGCGAGTCGATCAGCGGTCGGGAGTGTAATTCGACCCGAACGACGAGCCTCCTCACTGAGGAACAGCGGCGGCGGGTCACGTACACCTACGTTTCTGAGGTAGACTACTGCGAAGCTGTCCCGTTGATAGCCGCGAAATACATCGACGGTGGTGTCCTCTTCGAGCAGACCCGGACCGGCGATACGGTGCGGTGGCGCGTGCTTGTGCAAGACGACTCGAAGATCGGTCTCCTGTATGACACGCTGTCCGCAAAACTCGGGGAAGGGCTGTCGTTCTCGTTTAAGCATCTGATCGAGGTCACTAACTGGGAAAGCGGGCTGCTCTCCCGAGCGGACATCCGCGCGGAGCAGCGCGAGATCCTGAAGGTATCTGTCGACCGCGGCTACTTCGAAACGCCCCGTGAGGTGACGCTCGACGAACTCGCCGAGGAACTTGAACTACCCCGTTCGACCGTGTCGTATCGGCTCCGACGAGCGACCGCGGAGCTGGCGAAACGATTCGCAAACCAGCAACTATGACCGCCGAGAACCCACCAGACGACGCCAATCGAACGCGAACCGACGCATCGGCAGAGACACAGTATCCAGTAGACGTACTGGTCAGCCCTGATTGGGTTGACGCCCGACTGGGCCAGTTCGCCGCCGCCGACTCCGACATGCGGCTGCTTGAAGTCGACGTTAACACGGCGTTTTACGAGACCGGGCACGCGCCGGGCGCCGTGGACGTCGATTGGCGGACCGACCTTCGATCGGCCGATTCCCACGATATCCTTGGACCTCGTGAAATGGAGTCGTTCCTCGGATCGTGTGGGATCACCGCGGACACGACCGTCGTGGTCTACGGCGACAATTCGAACTGGTTTGCGACGCACTTCTACTGGCAGCTCACCTACTACGGTCACCCCGACGTCCGGATTATGGATGGCGGCCGTGAGTACTGGACTGACTACGACTACCCAATCACGACCGAACAGGTTTCCCCTCCGACTGTGGAGTACGGAGGCACGCTCGATCCCCCAGCCAGGCCTGCGGTGCGAGCATATCGCGAGGACGTACGCGAGGCGCTCAACACTCATCCAGAGACGGTGTTTATCGACGTCCGCCTCCCGGAGGAGTTCCGCGGCGACATCACGAAGCCGCCGGGGATTGATGAGGGTGCACTGCGCGGCGGCCACATCCCGGGGGCGACGAACGTCTTCTGGGCGGAGAACGTCCGCCCGGACGGCAGGTTCAAATCGCCGGACGATCTCCGAGCGGTGTACGAGTCACGCGGGATCGATCCCGACGACACCGTGATCGTCTACTGCCGGATCGGTGAGCGCTCGTCGGTCACCTGGTTCGTGCTCGAAGAGTTGCTCGGGTACGAACACGTACGCAACTACGACGGGTCCTGGACTGAATGGGGTAATTTGATCGGGGTTCCGATCGAAGTCGGAGAGTGAACTGACGTGAGGTACCGCCTGGATCTGACGACTACGAATCGAAGCAGACTCACACCACCGCCGAGAACCACGCAGTGGCGATATGTTCAGGTGTGAAATGCTCACATCAACAGGCCGTCGATGAGCAGCACTGAGTAGTTAGTGATCTGGGTGAGCCACTGGTGTTCTATGTTCATACGGTGGGCCCCAACACTACACGTACACCGTTAGTCGGTTCCCAATCCTCCTCGGACAACCGCTCGGCGCTCGGGACGGGATCTGCCCGCGGAGTTCGTCTCGTCACGGAGCACTTCCGGGACCCCGGCGCCCGGCGGTGGTTCGTCGGTGTCGATCAGCCACGGTTCGCTACGGTCCGAAACCGGATGGTGCTGTGTCCACCGTTTTGAACACCGTCGACCCAAATCGTCGAAGCGGTGTTATCGCCAGACAGCGAGGCAAGCGATACCCAGCGATATTGCTGTCCAGCCGGCAAGTCCGAAAAGACTCACAGCCGGTGACGCCGCCGGAATCGGTGGCGGCGACGCCAAGGCCGGCGCGACCGCGAGTTCGATCACGAGCCCGCGGAACGCGCTAGCCGGGCTCACTCCGAGTAACGCCTCGAGACCGCCACCGACGACGCCGCCGGAGAGGAGCCCGACGATCGCGAGATCGAGGCCGACGGCGACAGCTACGACGAGGGCGACACCGACCGCGAGCGCCTCTCTGGTGGTCCGCGCGGCCGCGGAGGCGGCAGTGATCACCGCCGAGACGGTCAGCGCGTACAACATCGCGAGGGCGACGAAGCGAACGAATACAATCGGTGAGTCGCCCGCTGAGTGGGTTGCGAGGAACGAGGCAGCGCTGGGCGAGGCGAACGATGCGAGCGCGCCAGCAACCGCCAGTGACGCCGAAACAACTGCAAGCACCCCGAACGTCCGGCCAAGATAGACGCCGACGACGTACTCCACCCGCGAAATGGGATACGTCCGTATCACGTCGAGCTCTGACCGCTCTGCGTCCCCTCGGATCGAGCGGTACACGATTCCGAACGACAACACCGGCACAAGGACTTCGACCACAGTCAGCAAGTCCAACGTGAGCGAAACGTACCCGCCAGGCGCGCCGACTGCCCCACCAGCGACGGCGATCACGATCAACGCGAACGCGGCTGCGACCGCGAGTAACGACCGCGTTCGGACGAGCGTTCGAAGCTCGCGGTCGAAAACCGCTGCCGTCCGCGAGCGGCGACTCATCGCTTCGACACCTCTGACTCCGCCGTGTCAGTCGGTGGCGAACCGTCAGTTGTCGCCGCCTTCGCCGGTGGGACGACCCGATCGTGATCACGACTCGTCGCCAATCCGGAGAATACGTCGCGCAGCGTTTCCGCGCCCATCTCCGATCGGAGCTCCGCCGGCGATCCGTCGAGCGTTATCTCGCCGTCGGCGAGTACCATGACGCGATCGGCGACCCGCTCGACGCCTGCAAGATCGTGACTCGCGACGACGAGTGCTCGGTCCTCGTCTACGACGTCGCGGGCTGTCGCGAAGATGTGATCGGCCATCTCGGGGTCGAGTCCGCTTGTGGGTTCGTCCAGTACGACAAGCGGCGGATCCCCTACGAGCGCTTGGGCGATCCCGAGCAGACGCGTCATCCCGCCGGAGAGCGCCCCGACGCGGCGGTCAGTCGCCGATGCGAGCCCGACCCGACCCAACGCGGCTTCGGGGTCGACCGAGGTCCCGGCCAGCGACGCGTAGAATTGGAGTGTTTCCGCCGCAGTGAATCCCGGTCGGAACGACGGCGACTGCGGGAGGTACGCAACGTCGCGACGGTCCTCGGTCCCCTCGGACAGCCGACGAGATTGCGGAGTCGGTCGAGAGACGGTCCCCGAATTTGGTTGTCGAATGCTAGTAAGCAGTTCGAGAAACGTCGTTTTACCGGAGCCGTTTGGACCGACAAGCGCGACAAGTTCGCCAGACTCGATCGACACCGAGCAGTCGTCAACGATGGTCACGTCACCAAAGCTCATGTGCACGTCGGACAGCGAGACGACTGAGTCGGTCACGTCGGCACCTCCGTGGCACTACCGGACGCGTTGGCGCTGGTCTCGTTGGGAGCGTCACTCTCGTTTGTGCGTACTGTCGTGAGCACGTCCGGTCGAACCGGCGCGGTCAGCGGCGCCGTGTCAACGACACCCGTTGCCCGGAGCCCGGGAACAGAACTCGCAAGCCCCCGCGTTAGCGCGACCGCGGGTGACCGGGCGAGCGTCCACGCGCCGGGCGTTGAGTGGAGGCGACTGTCAATCGCCCCCGACGGGCGGTACGGCCGTTCTACGGTCCCGTCGCCGTCGCGGTCCGCGCCGGGGAGCCGACCCCAGTAGTTGCCCTCACCGTCGACGGTCCACACGCGCAACGCGCCCAGATACGAGTCGACGGGATATTCATTGTCGACCACGTCATTGTGCGTCACGAGATTCGTCGGTAGCAGTGACGACCCACGTAGGCCGTATGTGTTGTTCACGATCGTGTTTCGAGTGTACAGCGAGCCGGTTCCCGATACAGTCATCCCCCACTTGTTGTCGGTCAGGACGTTCTCCGCGTAGTATGAGTCTGCCCCGACAGTGCTGATGCCGGTGCGCGTGGCAGACACGCGGTTTCCGACGACGAGATTTCCGGTGGGACGCGTCATGACGATCACGCCCACGGATTCGTTGTGAATCTCATTGTTCGCAACGAGCGTCCGCGATGTGTACATCAAATGGACGCCGAACCGGGCATCGGCCATCTCGTTGTTCCGTATTACAGTCTCGTGTGCACGGTGGGTGTAGACGGCGTCCCGACCGCCGTGGAAGCTGCTGTTCTCAACGACAACCGGCGCGTACATCGCAACGACGCCCATAAACCCGTTTTCGGGGGCGGCTGCGCCACGGAGCGTGATGTTCTGTACGACAGCTCCATCCGCGGCTCTGGAGATAATTCCACTCGCTGGCGTGTCGATCACGATATTCTCCACGAGCGCGCCGTCGGCACCGTCCAGCCGAATTGCGGCGTCTCCGCGGCCGTACGCGAGTTCGACGGATTCCGACCAATCGCTGGAAGTGTTGGCGGACCGTTCTGGACTGCCGACCGAGCCGACGCCCGAGATCCGGAGATCGGTCACGGCCGCGTGACTCGCGTTCATGTGGAGGACCGATCCGTTACCGTCGCCGCGGATGTGTGTTGCGACGCCGGCACCTCTGATCGTGACCGACTTGTTCACGATGACCTCATCGACTGCGTACTCACCCGGCGGCAGCAACACTGTGGTGTTCGGCGGCGCAGCCTCCACCGCCGCCTGTAGCGTCGGCACGTCCTCGCCCACCGTCACGGTAACTGGGCGCTCACGGAGCGGCCGTGTCGCCTCGACCGCACGATCCGCCCACTGCATGCGCTCGTCGACAGTCGCTTCGTAGCGCTCGCGGGTGATCGGGTTGGAGGCCTCAACCGCTTCGTCGACGCCATCCCAGGGGATCACCTCGCCGCCGTAGCGTTCGGTGAACTCGCTGGCGGCCTCACGATCGGAGAACGGCATGGCAAGAGACCCCGTCGCGGTTCGTGCCTCGCTCCCGATTACGACGTACGCATCACTGGCGCGCACGAACGACGGGTCCGTGTTCGTGTCTACGACGGGATAGCCGCGTTCGGTGAGCGAGACGTTCGTTCCCGCGTAATCGGTTACGAACACCGCCAGCGGCTGCCCGAACTGCCGGTCGTGGCCGGTTCGGCGGTGCTCAGCGAGATACGATTCGACCCCGTAGTACCCGATCACGTACTCGTACTCCGCGTAGAACACTTCTACCTTCGGTAACGCTACTCCCTCCGCGTCGGCGGCCCTGAGCGTGGTGCTGGTCATTCCGAGAGATACGGTGTCCTCGAACGGCACCGGACCAACCGAATCGCCGACGCCGACAGGGACGGCGAAAGAACTGCCCAACACCAGTGCCGACAGCGCGACGGCGATCACAGCTGCTCGTGCGTACATCGACGGGTCTCTACTTCCCAAGTTGACCGATCAGAGTTTTCGTCACCTCGTCAGCAGTAACCAACTCGCCACCGTATTCCGATCGGAACGCCTCCGCGTCTGCTTGCTCGGAGAATCCGATGAGATCGGCTCCCATAGTCCCGACGACAGCCGAATCGGCCACGAACGTGACCGAGTCGGCGGATACGAACGTCGACGCCTCGACGTGCCGGGAGATGAGCTGCTGGTCACCGTCAGTTCGGATTTCATAGTCGACCGCCGAGTAGTCGGTGACGTAAAATGACGTACGAGTCCAGCCTTCGCGCTCGTAGTCGAACTGGAACGCCTCCCACGTACTGTCGAAGCGTGCCGGGTTCGCATGTCCGTTCGGTTCCTGGTCCTCGTAGAACGCCTCGCTACTCGGACCCGGATGCTTCGATATGACCATTCCACACACGTCGCACGTCGCGTCCTCCGAGAGTGTCACTGCGTCGGGAGCGGAATCGGCGCCACCGCCCCCTGTCCCCGCACAGCCAGCAATCGAGACGACTCCGGCTGCAACCGCGCCCGAGAGGACGGTTCGGCGGGAGACGCTCCCGTCGGAAAGAGATTCGTGGGTTCGTTCCTCACCCAAGTTATCTCCGTCGCCCGCCGAGTTGCGTGAGACCATACCTGCACCTTGGTACCGGTCAATGAAAGCGCGACGGTTGGCGTACGACAACTTTCCCGCTGAGCAGTGTGCATCTCGCACTTCTAACTCGGCACGGACAGGCTCCATTTTGAACGGAGAAGGTGTCACGAGAAAAACTGGGCCAGTGATCATGATTGGCTCGGTCTCGGTAACCAACGGTCCGTGTCTGACTGGTAGGAGACGCCTATTTCGACCAATAACGGCCGCTCCCGATGAGCACTCCGCAGAGACTCAGTTTTCTCTCAACTCTCAGATCCGAAAAATACGGTCAACTGTTTTATACGTGTGCCCGTGTGTGGCTGGTAGTATATGCCTAGAACCGCGCACGGACAAACGATCGCCTGGGGAGCGGCGGGCGTTCCCCTCGTGATCGCGCTCGTGCAAACACTGTTGGCGCTGTTCGGCTACACGTCGAGCTCTGCGGGACTCACGCCCATCGCCGAGCCGGTGTTGTCTATCCCGGTGCTGTTCGAGGCGGCGGTGGTTTTCAAGAACAGTTCGGCGGTCGTAATGGGGTTGTTCCTGCTTATCGCGCTTGCGTGGGCCGCGCAGGGAGCAGCGATGCTGGTCGTCGAACACAGAGAGGCTGCCTACGGGGCAGCCACGCTCTCGTCGGTGTTGTTCTTCGCGCTGTTTTTCGGCGTGTACGCACCGCTGACTTCGGCTGATATCCCGCTCGTCCAGCTCGGTGCGTTCTACGCTGTTCCGGTGTGCGCGGCCGCGCTACAGTTGGTCGCTGTCGGGACGTACCCGTGGAATGAGGTAGTACTCGAGGAGACCGGCGACGACCTCGGACGGCTGGAGGCTGACCTCGCGAATCGCCGGTCCGCGTTCAACACCGATTTCGACACGCGATTCGAGGGGCTCGAAACGCTCTCGAACGTCGCTCCCGGCGGCGTTCGCGACGTTCGAGAGGGAGCCGATGAGTTCCGCGCTCGCCTGGACGGGATTGACGAAGACATCGCCGAGATCCGGTCGATGTCCGACGGCGAGGCGGCCCAGGCAGCCCGTGCCGGCGTCGAGTCGGAGATCGACGGCGTCGATCCGGACGCCCGAATCGAAGAGCTCACCGAGCGCCTCCGGCAGGCGCTCGCCAGCGGTATCCGAACTGAATACGGTGAGTTCATCGTCAGCTCCGAATACGGCGACCGCTACCGAACAGTCAACCTCCCGACGAAGCACCGCGAGGTGTCGATCCCAGGCGGTGCGGACGCAGTCCACCTCGATCACGTCGACGAGGAACTCGAGTCGCTGACGCGGACAGCCAACTCGTTTGGCGCCGTCGCCGCGGCGGTCGAGGCGGTCGACGCGCACCGGCAGCGTGTCCG
Source organism: Halobaculum halobium (assembly GCF_030127145.1). NCBI lineage: Archaea > Methanobacteriati > Methanobacteriota > Halobacteria > Halobacteriales > Haloferacaceae > Halobaculum > Halobaculum halobium. Next base: position 432,307 of record NZ_CP126159.1, on the reverse strand, counting down.
AGCGCACGTCCGCGAGCGGGAGGCGCCAGTCGTCGAAGCGATTTCGACGACCGAGGCCCGCCTCGACACGCTCGACGAACAGATCGGAGCGATGGATGTTCCCTTCCGAGATCGGATCGACGAGGTGTTGCTCGCCGGACGCGACCCCGATCTCGTCGGCGCACGCGACGTCCGATCGAAACTCGATAGCGCGCGCGAATCCCTGCACGACTGCCAGTTCGAAGACGCGCTGTCGACCGCCGAGGACGCCGCCACGCAGGCGGCGACGCTCGTCACGACGGCCGAGTTGGTGTCGACACTGGAGGCGACGATCGACGCTCGTCACGCCACCGTTTCGATCCCAACGGAGATACCCGACGGATACCTCGAGGCGATCCTTCCCGCCATCAGGGCCGGGTACGACGGCGTCGACGCGACTATCGACGCTGCCGGCGGTCGAATCACGTTCACGTACGACGCGGTCGCAGGCGAGTCGGAATCATCAACCGAAGTAGACGCTGTGAACGACCTCGATTCGGGCGACACCGGCGATCGCGACGGTCCATCGAACGAGCCCGACACTGTCGGGACCGGTTCGGGGCGAGAGTCGGTTCGCGTCGCCTCGCCGGAGGAGGTCGTCGACGGCGTGTTGTACGCGTTCCGCGAGTTCGAGCGTGCCGCCGACGGCGACGACCGGATCGTCCAGTTCCGGCTCGAAGACCTCCCGGAGGCGGTCGCGACGCCGGACGTGCTCGTCAACGTCGAGCGATTCGCCGGGCGGCAGTCCGATCTGTTCGAGGCCGTCGACTTACAGAGCCCCGAACCGCCCGGGTTCATCGAGTTCACGCCCGCGGACGGGGCGTCGATCGAGCGATCCATGTCGACGGCGCACCGGCGCTTCCGCGAAAAGTACACGTAACCGTATCCACTGAGTATACAAAATGACCGAATCTTGCGAGATATGTTACACCGAACCGGCGGACTGGGAGACAGATACCATCGAAGAACACCTGCTGCACGCTCACGGTGACGCGCAGCCATCGGTCCGAGCCATCTACGGTGACCGGTTCGCGGGCCTGTTCGAGGACGGCGCGGACGCGGTCGCCGACGCCGACGGCCCCGATCCCTCGGGCGGTGACGCTCCGGGTGACCCGGGCGGCGCCGATGACCTCGGCCCGGTATCGATGGACGACGACGGCGAGATGTACGGTCGCAAGTGGTTCCTGATCGGGATCGGCGGCGCGGGGAACAACATCGTCGACGCCGTGTTGATGCGCCGCGACACGCTCGCGCGCAACCACGAGGACCGCGCCCGAATCTGGCAGGGCGGGCTCGCGGGCTACGGCCTGCTCAACACCAACATCGCAGAGTTGGAACAGACTTACTACACGAAGGAGCTGAAAGAGTACTCCCGAAACGACCTGCTGTCGAACTCGATCATCGGGTTCGGCAAACACGGGTACAGCGGGATGGGATACCGATGGAGCAACGGCGCGAAGGTTGCCGAGGCCGATTTCGCCGACGGAAGCAACCCCTTCCGCGACCGCTGGGACATGACGAGTCAGGACATCCGCGACGCGCAAGCGGTGATGCTCGTCCACAGCGTCACGAAAGGAACCGGGTGCGGCGCGACGCCGGTCATCGCCGAGAAGCTCCGAGAGGAGGTCCAAGAGTCGGGCCTCGTCATCGACCAGGCGATTCTCAGCTCGGTCGTCATCCCGTCGGAAGGGGGTCAACAGTCCGCCGTCGGCGGCCGCGCGAAGACGAACGGCGTGATCGGCCTGTCGCGCATCTCGCGGTCGGCCGACGCGATCATCCCGTTCAACAACGACCACCTCCGCCAAGCGAGCACCGACATCCACCCGCGGATCGAGGGAATCGACCGGTACAACCCGCCCGAGTTCTCGGACCTCAATAAGCCGCTCGTGGCGTTTCTCGAAGCGTTTACCATGTCCTCGACGCCGCAGCTCACTGACCGCGATGCGACGATGAGCATCCGCGGGAGCGTCTTCGACGTGGCCGACAGCTTCCGGTTGGTCGAAGACAAGTACCCGCACGACATGGCGCCCGAGGAACGCCCGGCGGTCGTGCTCGCGCCCGCGCTGGGACGCCTCCGTTCGGACGACATCTCGGAGTCCAGCCTCGAACTGCTCGCGCGTAACACGCTGTTGCAAAACCGGCTCGCGGACTTCGATCCCTCGACGGCGTGGGGCGGCAACTTCATGATCTACGGGCCGGAGGAGCAGATGTCGGACATCTCCGAGTACGTCACCGACGGGACGCTCCAGGAAATCCTCAACGGCGAGGAGTTCCTCGACGCCGGCACTCGTTCGGGCGTCGAAACCGTGGACGTGCAGGTGAACCAGCTCGTCATCCCGTACCTCGACGACGTGTTCATGTGGGGGACGCTGTGGAACCCCCGAATGCCGTCGCTGGAGTCAATGTACGAGCACGCCAAGCGCCTGAAGGACGAGGGCCAGAGCGTGCAGGCGGAGGACATCCGCGACGTGTGGAACGAGGTGCAGCCGCTGTTCGACTGCCTCGGCCGGTCCAACATGCTGTGACCCATGTCGGGACCACCTATTGCGGCCGTGTTCATGGGCCTGTTCGGCGGCTCCGACGACCCGGATATCGAGGCGATCGCCGATCGTCTCGGCTCCCGCCCGACCGAGGGCGACGTAAAACGGACGCTCGACGAACTCGCGGAGTCGATGGACCGCTTGGCGGCGGCCGCCGATATCGCCGGCCCTGACGGCCGCGTCGAGAACGACGCCCCGCCCGCCGCAAAGGCGCGGGAGCTTGCGACGCTGGTCGATCGAGGGCAGCTCAGCATCGATCGCACCGCCTCGGAGAGTCACGCCGCGGGCGGATCCGAGGACGACGGCGTCGTCGCCTCCGTCGCAGAGGACGTGTCGCGATCGAAGCGACCGACGGGGCATCGATCCGCGGCGCTGCTCGATGCGCTCGCGACGCCGTCGGCCACGGGAGAAGGGGCGCTCCGAGAGGCGATAGCGGCCGCCGTTGAGCGCCTTGAGGCGACCGACGATATCGACCGCGCGCTCGAACCCGGTGACCCGGATCGGACTGCCGGTCGACTGACTGGCGTCGACGACGACCTCGCCGCCGACGTGGCCCGTCTGGCGGAAGCCGCGGGCGACCGGGGCGACGAGACGGCGGCGACGGAGATCGAGGATGCGCGTGTCGCCGTCGACCGCGCGCTCGAGCGCACCGATTCCCCCACCCCTGAACGGGATGCGACGCTGGTCGATCGGATCGAGCACCTCGCGGAGGCCGCCGCGGACTCCGACTCCGATTCCGCCGCTGACGCGCCGGGTGCGGAGGCGGCGCGTCGCGTCCGCGGTACCAATCGTGCCGAGTGCGAGCCGGCGCGGGATCTGCTCGACGGCGTCGCCAGCGACGACACCGAGCAGGTCGCCGACGCGCTCCGTGCGGGCGTCGATGCGCTCAACGAGGCCGCAACGGTGCGTAACCTCACCGTCGACGTCGACCCCGCCGACGTGTCGGCCCGGGTCCAGTCACTCGGGGAGACAGTGTCCGGAATCGACGGCCCCGTCGCAGACGCGCTCGACAACCGCGCCGACCGGCTCGACGCCATGCTGGAGCGCGCGGACGAAAGCAACACGGTGGTCCCGTACGCGATCCGTGAGGAGGTCGCCTTCTACGAACGCGATCTGGTCCCGGTGCTCGAATCGGGAACGGCCGATAGCACCGCAGAGACGGACGGACCGACCGCTGATAGTGCACCCGAGGGGACGGTGGCCGACGACGCTAGTGCAGCTGTCGACGCGTTGGAAGAACGCAGACAAGAGATCAGAACGCGGTACGTCGACTCGCGGACCGACCACAACCACAGCATCCCGATGTTTTTCGTGTCGCTGACGGAGTCGTTAGAAGAGCGCGCACGCGAGTCACTCATGGCTGGCGAGCGGGCACGTGCTGAGGGGATCGCCACGGCGACCGACGACCTGCTCGACCATGTCGAGGCGCTGTACGAACGGAACGAGTACAGCGTGATGCTCAGACAACTCCGCGGGTGATCACGACTCCAGTTATCGCAATGTGTACAGGTGACGGTAGAGTTATGTCGACGTTACCAAAAGTCAGACACAGGTAGACAATGCCATATCTCTTTGTCGGCGCTGGTCAGGCCGGGTGTTCGCTGGTGGATTCGGTGTTCAGTCATCAGCGGGTCGCCCAGCTGGCCACGCCAATCGCGTTCAATTCGACGATACGGGACCTCCAAAACCTCTCGAATATCGAACGGGAGGCGTGGTATGGTGTCTCAGAGGGGAGCGGACTCGTGCCCGGCACGACGGCTGGGTTCGAAGAAGAGGTGACCGGCGGATTCGGCCGGGACCCGGAGAAGGCTGACGCCGCACTCGCCGGCCAGCAGCCGCAGCTGGTCGACGCCTACGAAGAGCGGTTCGGCGACGGCTCACCGCCGTTCGCGTTCCTGTTCCTCGGGTTGGGTGGGGGCACCGGCTGCGGGATCGCACCGCATCTCGCGGAGGCGATCCGCGAGTACGGCGGGTCCTCGACTGACATCATCGCCGTCGCGGTGCTGCCGAACACCGCGGGCCAAGTGACGGGCGATGACGGGCCCAGTGCCACGCGACAGGCGACCAACGCGATCTACGGGCTCGACCGTCTCGAGGAGCACGTCGACGGCGTGATCCTCATCGATAACCAGCGGCTCGCGTACGAGGACGCCGCAGAGGGGCGGTTCAACGAGTACAACGACTACGCGGCCTCGGCCATCGTCGACCTCATCTCCGGGCCGATCCTCGAGCGGATCAACCCCGGCGAGTACGACGATCTCGACGCACCTGTCATCGACCTGCAGGACGTGGTCACGTCACTCACGCTCGACGACGGTGATGTCGGCTACGCGACGCTCGGCCGATCGGTCACGATGACGCGCTCGCTCCCCGGCTATCTCCTTCCGTTCATCGGGCGCAAATCGGTCGACGGGGCGACGCTCTCTCGACTGGCCGTCTCGAAGCGTAGCGTCGAGGACGTGAGTCCAGCGGACGCGGTCAAAGCGATCGGGCAGGTTCGAGCGCCGGCGCCGTACCTGGTCGACGATGACTACCGGATCCAGGTGTCGGTGATCCGGGGACTGCTCGATTCGTACTGCCCAGAGGTCAACATCGGGATGACGCTAACGAAGCGGAACCTCGCGTCGTTCACGACGCTGTTGACGTTCGCTCGTGAGGACATCTCTCGGCTGTCGGAGATCGAAGACCTCGCAGCCGAGCACGCGGCGGGGGTGACGCCGTGAAGGGAGTCGACAGTACGCGCGGCGTCGCACTGCTTCTCGCGGTCGGACTGATCCTGCTTGGCGGCGTGTTCGCGGCGCCTGGCCTCGCCCAAGAGTCCGCCGATGACACTCCGACGATCGCAACGCTCACCGACGAGATCACAAGTCAGCACGAGGAGACGAACGCCGCGGTATCCATGGCGTCGCTTCCCCTCTCGCCGGCGCTTCTCGGCGGCGGCCTCGGCGTCGGGGTCGGCGCCATCGGCGGTGCGGTGTTCGCGTACCGGAACCGGGGGATGCGCTGAGATGACCCGCACGCGAACTGGCGTCGCGCTCACGGTAGCGCTCCTCGCGGTCGCGCTCGCAGTCGGACCTGCCGGCGCCGCGGCGGCCGCGAGCCCGAACGCACCGTGTGCGGGCGTTGATGACAACCGGCTCGTAGCCTACTACGACACTGACGACCGCGTCGGAGACGCGACGGTGTACCCGGAGACGACGCTGACGCTGTACGTCTGTTCCAGCGGCGAGCCCGAGCCGTACGACGTGGCCTGGGGCTTCGACGCGGGCGCAGTACAGGGTATCGACGTTCAGACGGAGCGTGAGGAGAGCGTCGTCGTCCGCGCCACTGCCGACGCAGACTCGGTCGCACTCGCGGATGCGGTCACGCAGAAGGCAGACCTTGGCGGACCGACGATCGGTATCCAGCAGGGGTACGCGACCACTACAACTGTTGACGGCGAGCCAGTTACCCTCCAGTTCGGCTCTCAGTCGGATTTGGAGGCGTACCGGAATGCGAACGAGACCTTCGAGACTCGGCGCTCGGCCATGAGAAACGCCTCGGCAGCGCTCGCAGCGGCGGCCGAAGACGACAACGCGCTCGAGACCGACCCGGCCGACCGACTGGCGACCATCGAGGAAGCCAACCTAACGACCGCCGGCCAGCAGCTCGAACGGGCGACGTTCGCTGCCGCCGAGTCGGGCGATGCCGAGGACGCGCGGACGGTGATCGACGGCGTCAGAACATCGCGCTCGGCCACCCGCGAGACGACTCGCGAGAACCTGCAGGCGTATCTCGTCGCGCTCGAACAGCGCGGGGAACGCGCGGCAAACACCGTCCGGCTTGTCCTCGTCGGCTCGCTGGTCGGCGGACTTGTCGTCGGCGGGGGCCTGGGATACTTCCTCGCCCGACGGACGTTAGAGAAAATCGAGATCGACCGCGGTGTCTCGACGGCAACCCAGTACAGCCCGAAGCAGATCGCGGTTCCGCTGGCCGTCGGCGCGGTGGCGCTGCTCACGGCGGCGGCCGGCGCGGTCCTCGGCGGCGGTGACCTCCTGGCGGTGATTCTATGAAGCGACAGTACAAGGCAGCACTCGGAATCGGTGGTATCGTTCTCGCGACCGCACTCGTGGGTCTGGTTTCGTTCCTCTATTTCGGCTCACAGATCGGGGTGTACGTCATCGGCGTCGGCGCGCCTCTGGCGGTCGTCGCGTCTATCGGACTGTACGTCCGCGGGGTGCTCACGCGCGACAACACGAGCCAAGGCGATTTCGTACAGGAAGCCGCCCGCGCGGCCGCCGAGGCGTTTCGAACCGAGTTGACGACGTACAACGGGCTCACGGCTACCCATGACCGATGGGAACCCGGGGAACTCGAAACGCGGGCACGCCAGATCGCCGACGATTTCGCGGACGCCGGCGTCGCGGTCGACGTCTCGGCGGCGACGATCTCGGTCGATTCGCCCGGCCGGGTCCAGGAGTTCGACAAGCTCCAAGCGGACGTGAGCGCGTTTGCCGACGACCGCGACGAATCGTTCGCGGAGTTCGGACGGTCGCAGATCGAACACGCCCGGCAGGGGGCGCGCTCGGTGAACGAGTCCGTCCTCGACGGTACCGGGGTGCCGATCTCGATGACGTCGGACAACGTGCCCGCCGGCGCGACTCCCGAGGAGACGGAGCGGGCCGTCTCGACGGCACGCGAGGAAGCCGCGGGAGTGTTCGAGGACGCAGTCGACCGCATCGAAGCGACCGTCGACGAGTACGACGGCGACGCCGCGCGGATCGAGTCGCACCTCGACACCGCACGCGAGTGTATCGAGGACGCCGACTGGGACGGGGCGAGCGCCGCGATCGCAGACGCCCAGGGTGACGCCGAATCTGAGGTGAGTGCGGCATTCACCGCCGATCGCGAGAGCATCGACAAGCTCCTGTCGACGATCGACTCCGTCGACGTCGACCGCTACGCGGCCGACGAGGACCTCCGGACGGTTGAAGAGGCGCGCGAGACGCTCGCGGGCATCGACTCGGCGCTCGCCAGCGACGAACTGGACGCGGTCGGTGAGGATGTCCGTCGCGCGGCCACGAGCGTCGTCGCGACGCTGGAAACGGAGCTCGAAACCGACGTCGAGGTGATCCGCGAGGCGAACGTGCCGGTCGGCTTCTACACGGCGCCGCCGGCAGTCGCAACCGACTTCGAGGCGCGACTACGGGAGACGGAGGACCTCGACGCGTTCCGCGAGGAGTGGCTCGCGGCCGCGGGTGAGCTGACGGAAGCGGTCGAGGCTGCAGAGACGAAAGCGTCGGTGGCCGACTCGTACGATATGGTCGAAGACCGGATCGACGAGGGGATCCGAACGGACGGCCGCGTGACCGGCGACGACCTCCCGGTCCGCGATCCGACCCCGTTCCTCGAACTATACGCCGAAGGGGAGTCGGAGGTCGAGTTCGATCCGTCGGTGCCAGCCGTCGTCGTCGACGGCGGCGGTGAGTCGTTCGACGTAACTGTCACTGCGCAGTTGGCGACCTCGACCGGGGACGAACACGAACTGGTGATCGAGCTATCGGGCGACGGCGTCGATGAACGCGAGACGGCGAGCACGTACGTGGCCACGGAATCGACGTTCGAGGATGTCCCCTACGGAGAGTACACGGTGTCGGGGAGTACCCCGACCGAGGAGTTCGCCGACCAAGCGGAAACGATCCAAGTGGCCGACGACGAGTCCGTCGAACTCGTGCTCGAAGAAGTCGGGCTCCGTGAACGCGTCTGCGGCGGGAACGCCGAGGACGTGCGGAGCCAACTCCCGACGGTGGCGCCGAAGTTGGAGACCGGATTCGCCGCCGACGAGTACCTCACGCCGGAGTCGGACATCCCGGTTGCCGACGAGTACGTCCCCTGTCTGCTCGTGCTATGGGCCGAGGAGGAGGGCCACGAGGCGGCGCTTGACGACGGGCGCGTCCTCGTGTACGACCACGACCAGTTCCGGTCCCGCCTAGACACGATCACGACCCACAACCTGAGTGACGGCGATACGATGACATACGACGAAATGCGGCGGAAGTTCCTCTCGGTACCGGCTTCAGATGACCTCATCCGCACGACGTTGCGCGAACTCGACGTGGATGTCGACGCCGACGAGACCGGGGTGAGCGCCTGATGTCCCGGGCGGACACGTTCACTCGCTGGGGGTTATCTCGTCGGGGGAGGGCGGCGGCCGGATCGCGGCCGAGTTGCTCGCACGCGAGGAAAATCCCGGAATCGACGACAGGATCGCACTGTTGAACACGAACCGCGCGGACATCCTGAACACCATCGAGCGGGCGTCACTCGACGATACCTCCGAGTACACGACGGTGTTTGGCTCGAAGCGCGGCGTTGGCAACAACTTCATCGCGGGCGAAGAGTGCGCCCGCGAGGACATCGACCTCATCACTGGCGACATTCAAGAGCGGATGACGGGTGCCGACGCGTTCATGCACATGACGACGCTCGGCGGCGGCACCGGCAACGGCTCGATCCCGTACCTGATCGAGCAACTGTCGGGCGGATCTGAGGCGTCGAACCTCCGGCCGTGGATGGACAGCGTCGTTCACGTCGCGCTTGCGGCGTGGCCGTACTACGACGAACCCGCACAGCGCCAGTTTAACGCCGTGATGGGGCTGTCCAGGCTCCTGATGCGACGCGACGGTCAGCAGAACGCCGATATGGTGTTGCTGGCGAGTAACTCACACCTCGACGGTGACGGGACCCAAGGAAGCTATGACGCGGTCAACGACCGGATCGTCACCGCGATCGACCTGTTCATCAGCGCCGGGCGCGAGGCCCGCGGCGTCATCGACGTTGAGGACTACGTCGCCCAGCCGTCGAACATCGGGGCGTACCACTTCACGCCCGCCGTCGCGACCGGACTCAACGGACGGATGCTCGAGTACGAACTGATGTTCGACCGCGCGGCCGAGCAGACGTTCGTCCCGATGGACGTGACGACCTCGCGGGCGGCGTACGCAGTCGTTCGTGCGCCCGAACAGCTCATCGAGTCGGGCGACATCACGGAGACGGGGATCCAGTCGGCGTTCGGCGAGTGGAAGCGGGACAACGACATCGGCGGCGCCGTCGGGATGACGACGCTCACGCCGAAGCAGACCCGCGGCAACGACGTCGACGTGCTTGTGTTGCTCGGCGGGTTCGATCTGAACCCGCTGCTCGATCACTCGCGGGACGCCTTCGAAACCCACAAGCAGAACGTCGAGGCGGCTCGCCAACTCGGCAACACGCCCGAAGACGCCATCTCCGAGGCCCACGTCGCCGACCTGTCAGAGAACCTCGAACGCTACGTGTCGATAAACGCGAGGTGATCGAAATGGGAACGAAGACGCTTCAGTCGGTGCTCGTGGCACTCCTCGCGATCGGACTCGTCGCCGGGCCGGCGACGGCCGCGGCAACGGTCGCAGCGCCTGGCGCTAGTACGGCCGACGGGCTGACTGAGTCGGGGACGGTGACGGCGGCCGGTGATCTCAGCCAGGCGGACTCGGGAGCGCTCCGATTCGAACTCGATGCCGAGCGCGTCGGGAACGAGTCGGCGGTGAACGTCCTGTTCGAGTCGTCCGGCGGGGAAGACACCGTTACCACGACGGCCGAAAATCCGAACTCGAACGACGTGTACCGCTACCGGATCGCGTCAGGTGACCTCCCCGACTTCCCGCTCGCGAACACTACGATCACGGTCTCGGCCGAGGGCGGCAACGGAACCGACTATCTCACCGAACAGGGCGTCGACCTCCGGCACCTCGACACCGCAGCGAGCGCGTCCTTCGACGACAGCGGACGGCTCACCCTGACGGCGACGAACGACACCGCCGGGCTCGACGGGTCGTCGTTCCAACTGGCGGCGACCGCCGCCGGCGACGGTCGCTCTGCGACGCTCTCGGCGACGCTCGACAACGGTACTGTCACGATAGACCGCAACGACGCGTTTACCGGGCTACTGACCCCGCCGGCGACCCTGACGCTCGCGGCTACCGACGGCGGCCCGTCGCTCTCGGGCAATACGGACGTGTCGCTCGCGGACGCGGCACGCCCCGCGACAGTCCTCGTGTCCCCTGGGCGCGTGACGGTCCAGTCGCCGCTGTTGGTCGGCGGCACTGAATACGGCGTTCACCTCACCACGACCGGACCGGACGGCGAGTACGCAGCCACCACGTCCGCACGCGAGACAGACGGCGTCACGTCGGTGACCGTCGAGAACGAGTACCTCGCTGGCGCCGACAGCGTCGCTGTCGACGTCACAACTGCGGGGTCGTCTGTGGTGTCTCCGACCTACAACGACACTGATCCGAACACCGCGACCGTCAACGAAGGGAACCGTAGCGTGTCGCTCGAAGACGGCCCGTTCAGCGGTGGTGCTGTCTCGTTCGTCCTCCTGGCTACATCGAGTGAGGTCAGCGTCATGAGTGACGCGTCGGTCGACGGCGCGACGCTCTCACTGTCCGGGCTCCCGAACGAATCCGAACTGAACCCGGCCGGCTCCTACCGGATGGTCGTCGCGTTTGCCGACGCGCCGGCGACGACCGTCAGCGTCGGCGACGGCGGTGAGCTGTCATCGCTCCAGCCGGCTACCGATCCATCGCCCGACACGAACGGAACGGCGAACGGATCTACCGGAAACGAGTCGTCCCTGTTGCCATTCTCCTCGGGAGGCATCCCCTTCGGACAGTTCACGCTCGGGCTGGGTGCTGGGCTGATCGTGCTTCTCGTGTTGGGAGTCGGATACGCCGTCGGACAGTCGATGGGCGGCGGTTCGGGCGCCGGCGGGTCGGCCGCGGCCACACAGCAGACGCGAGACGTGCGAGTTCGGATCACCGACGGGTTCGCGAACGAGCAGCTCTCCGAGGAGGTGTACCTGACCGCGCGCCCGACGGGACAGTCGTCGGCATCGACCAGCGGCGTGAATCGAAACGGCGGCGGCCGCGAAGAGGCCGTCGACGGCGGGATCGTCACGTGGACGCTCAAGGCCGAACCGTACGAGTTCACCGCCTCCTACAACGGGGCCACCGTCACCGAGACGGCGGAGCTGCTCGACGAACGACTGACGCTCAGCTTCCAACCCGTGACGAAACACGTCAGCGTCATCGACGAGACGGGAGAGCCGGTGGAGGGTGCGACCGTGACCGCCGAGTTCGACGGTCAGCGGATCTCCGAGCCGACCGACGCGAACGGGCGGGCGTCGCTGACGCTCCCGGTAACCGCCTCCACCGTAGAAGTGACCGCCGAACACGACCGATACGAACCGGACACGCGCCGGGTGACCGACCCGAACGACCTCCCGTCTGAACTGCGCGTCGTCGGGAAGACCGGGACGCTCCGAGTCGAAACCGCCATCGGCGGCGATCCGACCGACGCGGTCGAAGTTAGTCTGGACACCGACGACGAGTGGCTGCGCGAGCGGCTCCAGCAGTCGAACCCGACGGACGAGGGCGGCGACGCGGTCGGCCTTCCGGCGGGCGAGTACACGCTCGTCGGCTCGGTCGATGCCGCACCGTTCGAGGAGGTACGACAGCGTGTCACGGTCCCAGAGGACGACACGGTGGCCGTCACACTGGACGTGCCCTTCGAGTACCAGTTGTCGGCGACACAGCGGGAAGCAATCGAGGCGTTGCGCAGCGAGGCGGACGAACTCGTCCCGAGCGGGCGACTCGACTCAGCCGTTCACGGGTACTACGCCAGCGTCGCACGCTCGTTGGCCGACGCCGCCGAACGGGTCCCTGAGTCGGGCATCCGGTTCGCGGAGACGAGCATCGATCCCGACCCGGTCGTCGACGCGATGGTATCGGCTGGGCGCGGCTGCGTCGAGGGGGTCGACAACGCGATGAACACGAAACACAACGTCGACCTCTTCAGCGCGTGCGCCGACATGCGAGGGGTCTCCGAGGAATGGCGGGCGGACTACGACCTCGACGACCTCTTCGATCTTGTGGCGTCCGACCGCGTGGGCCAGCGAGCGGAATTAAAATCGCGGCTCTCAGAAGCTGAATCGACCGTCGAGGACCAACGGAGCGAGGTGAACGTCATTTCGCCCGCCGGCGACGTCCTCGAAGAACTCCGGGAGTACGAACGCGAGACGAGAGAGTCCGATGAGGTGCGCAACGCCGCGTTCGTCTTCGCAGTCGCTGGATTCGTCGAGGCGGTGACGGAACTGTTCGAACACCCGCGGCTGCTCGACCGACTCAACAGGACGATGTACTGACCATGTTATCCGACCAACTTACCCCACCGATCGCAACGATCGCCGTGTGTCTCCTGCTCGTCGTCGGCACGGTACCCGTCGGGGCGACCCAGACGGACGCCGAGACGGCCGACGAGTTCCTCGCGGAGCTGCGGCAATACGAGGACTCGCCGGCGCTGTCGACGTACAGCGAATTCGAGGTGATGCGCGGACAGGCGGTCACAGACGTACAGACGGGCGAATTCACAGAAGCCGACCGCGAGCGAATGGCCGCGGTCGTGACCGTGCTCGAGGAGTTCTCCGCGGCCTATCGCGCCGCGCAGAACGACAGCACTGATGAGAGCCTCGAGCGAGCCGATGCCACCGCACAAGCGATCGATCAGCTCGAAGCGGCGGACGGCGACAACTACGCGACGTTGGCACGCCTCGGCCTCGAGCGGTTCTACCGCCAACGCGGCGAGGTGTTGTATGAGCGATCACGCGAGGCGACTGACACGTCGGACGAACTCGAAGACCTCGAGAGCGCCGCGTCGGCGTTTGAAGCCGCCGGGGCGAGCAGCCGATATTCGGCCGTCAGCGCCGAGGCGAGTCGCATTCGAGCGATCTACGAGTCCGACCGCGAGCGAATGGAGTCGTCGATAACCGCCGCCGGCGCGTTCGTCGACGACTGCGGCGACGCGTGCGGGTCGCCCGTCGCTGCCATGACGACGCTCGGTCCAGGCGTATTCGGCACCTACACCGACGCGCGCTCTGCGACAGCCGACGCTGGCGTCGCAGTCCAACTGGCCGAGAAGCACGGCCTCGACGCCGAGAGCGAGCGTGCGAACACGCTCGAGACCGCGACCAGCGACGCGCTGTTCTCGCTGTCGGTGGCCGCGACGATACTGTCGCTCGTGTACGCCCTCATTGTCGGACTCGTCGCGGCCGCGTTCGGTTGGCGGATCGCGACGTGGGCCGAGGATGTCGACGGCTCGAAGGTAGGACAGATCGTTCCGCGCGACCCAGTGGAGGTGCCGGGCCAATGAGCCGCCGGACGCGGTCAGTCCCGTTCCTCGCGGTCCTGCTGACGGTCGTCGTCGCGCTCGGCGCGGCGACGCCGGCCCTCGGCGTCTCTACGACCGTCGAGACGGACGCGGCGCTCACCGATCAGACGGTGACCGACGAGCTCTCGTTCACGTTCACGGCTGACTCGAACGGAACGGTCCAGGCGACCGACGAGATCAGCCGAGCGAACGGGAACGTCGTCTTCGAGTTCGACTCGTGGGATCGGATCGACGCCGGCGGCGGTGGCGGCGGGAGTTCCAGCTCCTGGACCGCCGTCGCCGGAGCGGAGTACGAGGTCACGTACGATGTGATCGTGACCGGAGAAGTCAGCGAGCAGACGTACTCCGGAACGGCCCAAATCTCGGGTGCCGCGTCCCACTCCGAGGGACTCGACGTGTACGTCGACGTACTGTACCCCGAGTTCGGCTTCCCTGACGCCGGGAACCCGACGTTGGTCTTCGACGATTCCAACAGCCAGTCGCAGTCGAGTACCTTCGACGTGAGCGTCCCGAACACGGGCGAGGGGGCGATGGTGATCTCCGATGCGACGTTCTCGAACGTTCCCTCGGGCTTCTCCGTCGACACCGAGTCGATCCCCGGCACGATCGACGCGAACGACGAGGGCGACGTGGAGATCCAAGTCACCGCAGACGACGACGTGTCCGCGGGATCGTACAGCTTCACGATGAGATTGGAGGACAACCTCGGCAACACCCGAGACGTGACCGTCTCCGTCGATGTGGTGAAGCCGCCGATCGTCTCGGTTCCCGACGACGAGGTGAACGTCGGCGACGTGCTCGTTGGCTCCTCCAGCACTGTCGACTTCCAGATCCAGGAGGTCGCCGGGAACGAGGGCCTCGACGGGCTCGACGTCGAGGTCATCGGCGCGGAGACGGACGGCAGCGTCTCTTTCGATGACCTCCAGTACGCCACCACGAGCCCGGGCGGCAGCGACACCGTCTCGGCGACGATGTCCGCCCGCGACAGCGCGGACCAACACGAGGACCTGGAGTGGGACGTGCGGGTGACGCCCGAGGCGCAGGACGCGCCCAGCTACACGTTCACCGTCACCGGGCGGGTGATCTACCCCGCGAACCTCGAACGCGTCGAGGCGTCCGACCCGGATATTCCGTTCGACGAACCCAAAGCTTCGACCTCGACGTTCCAAGCGAGTGAGGAGGTCGGCATCGTCAACTCCGGCGACCTGGAGATGAACGTCTTGAGCGCCGATGCGACGATGGCGTCCGGAAGTCAGTACATCACAGCCGACGTTTCGGACCTTCCGAACACCGTCGACGGCCTCTCGACCGGGTCGGCGACCCTGTCGCTCTCGGCCGACGACGACACGCCGGAGGGCGAGTACGACGTCGAGATAACCGTTCGGACGGAAGACGCCGGCACACAGACGATCACGCGGACGGTGACGATCGCACAGGAACCCGACCTAGCGGTGGCCGACTCCGTCACGTACGGCGACGTGACGATCACCGAGAACCGCACACAGACGATCGACGTGGCCGAGCGGCTCGGCTTCGAGTCGATCGAGAACCTGCAGGTGGAGAAGGTGGACGGACCGGACCGCTGGCTCACGGTGGTCAGCCGACCCAGCGGCACCGTCGAGGCTGGAGAGGTCAAGCCGATGGTCGTCGCGTTGCAGTTCGATACGCAGGCGGAACTGTACCAGCAGTATCGCTGGCGCTTCCGAATTTCCGGTGACGGCGTCGAGACGCAGACGGTCACCGTGACCGCGGCGGCGAAGCCGTACAGCTTCGATCGTATCACGGAACCACTCGGCGCGTA
Source organism: Halobaculum halobium (assembly GCF_030127145.1). NCBI lineage: Archaea > Methanobacteriati > Methanobacteriota > Halobacteria > Halobacteriales > Haloferacaceae > Halobaculum > Halobaculum halobium. The sequence continues at coordinate 416,707 of NZ_CP126159.1, read as the reverse complement.
CGACTCAGAGGAGCAGTGGAAAGCCGACACGGCCGGACCGATGAACGACATGCTCCTGTCGATGGAGGAGCGCCTCCGCGGTGACGCCGACGTTCCCGGCTCTGACCTCTCGCGAGGACTCGCCGCGGGACGGGCGACGTTGCTGTTCGTCGACTCGATCGACACCGCTCGGGCGGCACAGGAAAACGGAAGCTACGCACAGGCACAGCGATCGCTCGCGAGGGCGGCAGTCGCCCGGGACCTGATGCGACAGTACGCCGGGTCGCTGGAGCAGCCCGAGCTTCGGTCGACCGCACAGGGCGGCGTCGCGGCGGCCGATTCAGCGTTCGAGGCCACCGCATCTACCCAACGTGAGCACTACACCGGTGTCGCCGAGGCGAACGAATCGGCGATCGAGTCGGCGGAGGCACACCGGGCGCTAATGCAACTCGCCGATTACACCGGCGACGAGGAGGCCGAACGGCGACATCAGTCCAGCTACGAAGACGCGTCGGCGCGTTACCGGTCGCTCGTCGACGACGCTGCAAGTGACCGTGCGACGGCTGACTCCGCGTACGCGGGATACCGTTCGAACGCGACCCTCGTGCTCGCCGGTTATCCGCTCGTGTTCAATCCCGCGCGCACGGACACGGTGCTCCAAGAGGTCGACCAGATCAACAGTCGGTACGACGACTCGGTCGAGGGGTTCGAGCGGGCCGGGGCGACCGACGAGGCGAGCACAGCCGCCGACCGTGCGGCGACAGTCGAAGAACGCCTGACGATCAGTCGATACGGGCTCTTCGGAGCGATCGGAGCCTATGGACTCGTCGTTGTGTTGGTGCTCGTGCGCGTCGCCTTCCGCACGTACGCGTACGTGCAGGACGCCGAAGCGGCCACGACGGGAGAGTTCCTCACACAGATGTCTACGTGAGGAACTCACGGGTGCATCGTCACATCTGACCCGCAATCGCAGCCTTCACTCGACCCAGGATCGTTCGACGGTGTGAGTGTACGCCGTCTGAACTGGTTCAAGACACTCGACGATACCGGCTGAGAACTGTCGAACCGTCCGCCGATCGGATGCGTTGGAGAGTGATCCGTCCCCGTTACCGTGGCTTACCCGTTCTCGGAGCTCGGAACTACTCGTACTGCGTCGAGAGCCGAGACGGTAGCCGTGACTCGTCCGTCTCGACGTCAAGGGTCCAGTCGTCCGAGGCGACGGCCGCCTCGTCGTCGGCGTTCGCCGTGACGGTCGCCCGTGTGGTGGCCTCGCCGGCCGCGATCTCCGCGTTGACGACGACCTCCTCGCCCGGATCGACGCCCTCGAGGTCGACGAGGTACCGGATCGAGGACTCCGGGGCAACCGTCTCGCCGTCGTCCCCGTCGGCGTACATCGCCTTCTCGACGTGTGGGCCGTCCGCGTTGATCGTGACGCCGCGCACTGCCCGCGATCCGTCGTTCGAGACCGAGAGAAACACCGAACCGAACCCGCGTTCGACGCGCGATTCGGGCTCGACCGCGACCGTCAGATCGTCCACGCGGTCACTGTCCCCGTCTACGGTCGACTCGTGCACGACGAGGGTGTTAATCTGGCGGACCTCACCCTCTGTCGATCCACCGTCGACCCGGTGGGCACGAACGAACGCCTTCGCCACGTCACCATCGAGCGTGTATGGGGTCGCGACCGTGACGTGTGCCGGCGAGTCGGGAGACACCCTCGCATCGATGGGCGCAGACGGCTCGCCGCCCACGACAGCCTCTTCTACCTCCCACGTTCCCTCGTCGCTCTCGACGTTCACCGAGAGCTCACCCCCGTCGCCGTCGTCGGCCCGCTGCCAGGTGACCATCGCGACCAACTCGCCGTCCTCGACCGCAAGATCGGTCGCGGGGACTGAGACGGTTCGTCCCCCGTGATCGAGTTCCACCCGGGGGAGCGACAGCGTCGACTCCAGTGGCACGTGGTATCTGGTGCCGACTGCCTGCCCGTTCGCGCGGACCTTCAGCCGCTGTGCGTACGCGCCGTCGTCCGTCCGGAGCTCGAACTCGACGGGCTCGGCCGATTCGTTCGCCACCACCAACCGCTCTTCGAACACGACGCCTCGCCGGGGTCGGCTGACGGATACTGCCGGTCCATGGACACCGGGACGGACCCGCTGTCGCCGCGGTGGGACTGCGGGTCGGCAGTCGATCGAGACCGCGACGTGGCAGCTCCGCGGTGGGCGCTGCCGCCGGAACTCCCTCGACTCGCGGCGCCTCGGTCTGCGTCGTCCTGAAGCAGCGAACACCGAGTCAGCGAGAGCCGTTCTGAGACGCGCCCACCACTCGTTTCGACGGTAACGGAGCGCTCGCCGGCGGACGCGACTGGGAGCGCGAGGCGGTAGGCGCCGTTCGCCTGGATCGACACCGGCATCGAGAAGGACCCGTCGTCGTCGGGGACGCCCTCGACAGTGACTTGATCGTCGACGGCGACGGGCGTGTCGTTGTGCAACGTCACCGAGAGGAAACCCTTGGACGCCGATTCGATGTCGATCCCCGTGGGGGTCGCGGGAACGGTCGTCTCGGTCTCCAGCGGGTCAACGCCGTCCGCCCGGACCGTCACTGCGCCGCTCGGCAGGTCCTGTTCGAGCGGGACCCGTTCCGACTCGCCCGGATCGAGTGTCCCGACCGTCGTCTCGCCGACGGTCACCCCAGTTACGCTCGTATCCCCGTCGTTTTCCACGTCGATGGCCGCCGACAGCACGCCGTCTTCGACGCCGTGGAGGACCGATTCGACGTGCAGCGCAGTCGTTTCCTCTTGGACCTCCAGGACCTTCTCGGTCGACGCGTCGCCGACCGCGGCGGTGACGGTCACCTCGTCGGCCGACAAGGGTCCCAACGAGACGCGCCGCCGCTGGGTCGATCCGGCGTCGATGGTAGCTGAGACGGTCGAGGAAGCGACGCTGGCGCCATCGGCGTCGACGGTCGCATCGACCTCGACTGCGCGGTCGCCCTCGTTCGTGAACGCGAGCACCACCGTCGGGTCAGCGGGGCGAAGCGATTCCGATTCGACGGTCACGGTGACCGACTCGTCGGCTCGGCCGACGGCGGCGTACACTGTCGCCGTCCCGCTGCCGACCGTACACACCAGATCCAGCGACGGCGTCGCCGCGATCGGCGTACCGCTCACTCCGTCGAGTGGGTGGCGGTTGCCGTCGGCGTCGACCGCGAAGTCGCTGCCGGCGACACGGGCCGCAAGCGCTGCGACGCCGGCGTCAGCCAGCCAGGAGACGTCCCCGTCGATCTCCCACAGGCAGTCGTCACCCTCGTAGCCGACGAGTTGGCCGTCTTTCAAGGAGACAACCGCCCGTCCGGGAAGCAACCCGACGTCGGTGACCGCGCCCGATAGCGTCTGTTCGTCGAGTTGTTCGCCCGTCGAATCGAGCACCGTCAGGAAGGACCACGAGGCGACCGCAAGGCGACCGTCGGCTGCCGCGACAGCCGGAGATTCGGCGACATCCGCGTGGGGCTGCTCGAACCGGCCGGCCTCGATGCCGGTTCGTCCTTCGACGACGACGAACTCTCCGTCGCCGGTCCGGACGTACACCCGGTCGTCGTCGGGGTCGGCGTCGACCGACTGGCCGTCCGGAACGTCGACGCCCCACACTCGGCTCCCCGCGTGCGAGAACGCCTCCAGTTCTGCACCGCTGAGCACGTACACCCTGTCGGCGACGGCGACGTCGATCACGCCGTCCTTGCGCGCGACGCGGCGACGGTCGCCTGACGTGATGAGCGACACCCTGCCGTCTGCGGTCGCGACCGCGATGGCGCCGGCGCCGGCATCGGCGGCCGCGACCTCCGCCACGTCGAAGGCGTCCACCTGAACGTAGCGCTCGGGAACCTCAGGGTCGTCGGCGTCCGCTCCGACTTCATTGCTGACGTCGCGCGTGGTGTCGTCGTCGCCCGATCCCCTCGTCGACTCCGTTGCTTCTGTCTCGGCCGGTTCGTCCGCTGTCTCCGCTGTGTCTGTCGGCGCAGTCGCGTTCGACTCGCCCTCGGCCCCGGCGTCTGCGGGCCCGCTCGAGTCGCCGTCTGATTGATCTCCCCACTCGTCCGACTCCGGATCGGCGGACGCACTGCCCCAATCATCCGGGTCCGAGCCCGCGTCACCCACGGCTACTCGGCCTCCGTGTCGCTCCCAGACGCGGCCGATCCCTCTTCGCCTGCGGCGCCGTCGGATGTCGCGGCCGCGTTCGCACTCGTGGCGTTCTCCTCGCGGATCTGCTGAGCCTGTTCCTCGAGGTAGCGCTTCATCTCCGGGTATCCTTCCAGCTCCGAGGCTTGTTTCATCGTCGAGGAGACGTACTGCCGGACGGTCTTGGGCTCGGACTCCTCGAGCTTCTCCATGAGGTACTCCTTGTCTGGCGTGATCGCGTCGCCGTCGATGACGCTCTCGATGAGTTCGCGCTGCAGTTCCGAGCCGAGTATGCGGTCAGCGATCTCCGCGGGGGTGTATCCGACCGACGCCTCGCCAAGTTCTGCGATGGCCTCCTCGCCAAGTTCCTCGCTGATACGCCCGAGCGACGTGCGCCACACCTCAGACATCACGGCCGCGTCGGGTTGGGGGATAAACTGCTGGATCGGGAATCGACGGGTCGCCGCCGGGTCGATGCTGAACGGCATGTTCGTCGCGCCGATGACGAGGAGGTTGTCCTCCACGTCGTTCATCTCCTGCAGGAACGCGTTCGTCAGCGCGCGCTCGTGGCGTTGGATGTCGTCCGAGCGGTCCGGGATGAGCGTCTCCACCTCGTCGAAAAAGAGGACGGCGAACCCGTCGCCGGCCGCCTCGTGTGCCTGTTCGAAGGCTGCGCGGACGTTCTTCTCGGACTCGCCGGAGTACTTTGAGACCACGTCGCTGCCGCGGACCTCGAGGAAGACAACCTCGCCGTAGCTGTCCTCGATGTCGGTGTTGTGCTTCGCCTCGTAGGCGATCGCCTCAGAGACGAGCGTCTTCCCGCAACCGGGGGGGCCGTACAGCATCATGCCGCCGCCGCGGTCGGCGAACTCCTCCCCGTAGCGCTCGACGACCTCGTCGCGGACGTCGGGCTCGAACAGCGACAGCATCATCTCTGCGGTGTTCTTCACCTCCTCGAGTCCCGCGACGTCCTCCTCGAAGCTCGTCGTCGGGTTCTGCGGGGTGATGTCGATGTTGGCCTCCTCCTCGTCGCCCGCGGCGCCGCCCCGCCGGACCCGTCGCCGCCGGGCGCTCCATCGGCGTCGGTCCCGTCCCCGGCGCCCGCCGGCGGGCCCGTGCTCGCCGGCGGCTCATCGAGGAACACAAACTCGGTGTCCTCGTCCACGCGGAGGGTCGTCCCGCGCGGCTCCAGTTCGTCGACGACGAACTCGACGCGCTCGCCGCCGATATCGACGACCTCGTGGATGGGGTGCAAGAGGAACTGTCGCTCGGCGAGCGCCGACGTCAACGCCTCCTCGTTTACTCCCTCGGCGTAGATGGTCGCGCGCTTGCAGGCTCTGACGCTCCCGAGCGACACGTCGGTGTCCACGTAGAAGTCGTTGGTTCGGTTGATCCCCCCGAACAGCGTCGCGACGTTACTGTTCAGATAGACCTTGTTCTTGATCGTGGACGCGAAGCCGTCCTCCTCGGTGTCGACTCGAAAGAACGCCTCGCGGCCGGCGTGGCGGACGCGGGCGATCTCCGCCCGCGACCCGACTTTACTCTTTCCCACGGTGACGTGGGAGGTCGGCTGCTCTTCTTTCGTGATCGGCGTGAGATTGACACTCGTCATGCGACTGGGTTGTAAGCGTTCATCGTTCGGGTCACGTACTCGCGAACCCGCCTGTCCTCGGCGTCGATCAACCCGTCGGGCGGGTTGACCCACAGCGTCCGCGTGGCGACGTTCCTGACCGTCGTGACGGTGTCCTGGAGCGCGCCCGCCACGTCGTACAACGCGGCCGCGGAGTCGTCGCGGCTGTACAGCTCCATTCGTCCGGCGCCGCGCTCGACCATCGCCGCGGCTCGTTCGAGCCGATCGGTGAGAACGGGGACGAGCACGAACCAGTTCGCGACCGGTTCGCCGACGGTCGCCAGGGGCACAGTCGGTGTGTCCATGTCGCCGACGGAGATCCGATTCGCTGCTCGCGCGGTCTCGACGGCCTCCGCTGGCGGCTCTTCCCCGTCGATTGCCGCTCCGATCACCTGCTCGACTGCCGCGGCGACGCGTCCGTCGTCGACTGTGGCGGGTACCGGGAGGGGTAACGCGTCCGCAAGCAGCGTCCCCAGTCCGCGCAGCGACCCGTCGAACGAAGCGATCGCTGCCCAGACTTCCCGTGGTTCGGGCGGCGACGTCCACGAAAGGATCCGTTCGCTGGTCTCCTCGATGGCTGCCACGTGCTCGACCCACGGTTCTGCGCGAACGGGACGTGTCACGCGGCTACCTCCCGCCTCGCCGCGCCGCGGGTCGGCGGATCGAGCACACCACCGCGGCCGCGTCGCCGCTCGATCGGATCCCGGCCGACATCGTCACGACTCCGTGATCGTCTCCGTCCCGGCGTCCTCTTGGGTGATCGCCTGAGACGACTCGTTCAACTTTTCCATCTCGTCGGAGTTGCCGCGGAGGTCGTCGAGGAAGTTCTGCGGGTCCTCCTCTTCCATCCGCTCTTGCTTCGGGACGACGTTGCCCATCGCCGAGAGCACGTTTGTGAACTGCTCAGATGCCGCGACGGCCTCGGTCGGCCACAGTTGCTGCGTACGGATCCGATCGCGAAGGCGCTCCTGTTCGATCGAGAACTGGTCTTTCGTCGACTCGAGCTGATCGATGATCTCCCCGAGGTCCATCTGGTCGGGGTTCGGATTCGGGATCGTGTCGCCCTGTTTCTCCTCCTGCTCGACGAGGTTGTCGTAGTGGTAATACTGTTCGCGGGCGTGATCGAACTTCCGGCGCTCTTCCTCTTCGAGGTCTGAGATATCGCGATCGCCGGCGACCGACAGCATCTCCTGTTTGTACTCCTCGCGCTTTTCTCGAAGGTTCTGGAGGTGTTCGGTCACGTCGGTCGTCTCCTCGGCCCGTGAGGTGAGTCGCTCTTGTGCCTCCTCGACCCGGCCGACCGCCGTTTCGATCCGCTCTGTGAGCGTGTCGAAGGCCGCCGCCCAGTTACTGTACATCTTCACCGCCCGGTCCATCTCGTCCTCGTCGTAGGTGTGTGGCGGACGGAGGACCGTCACGGTGGAGCTCTCGATCGAGACGATGTCGTTGTGCCCGAGGTAGTCGATGATGGCGCGAGCCGAGTCCTCGCTGCGGGCGTGGTCGCTTTCTGCGAGGGTCTGTGCGGCTTCGTTGACGTCGATGACCGCGTTGCCGTCTTGGTCGATGGAGAGCTCTTCGCCGCCGAGCACCTCTTCCATGAGATGGGCGAGCAACTCCTCCCAGTTGCCGCTGTCTTCGTCAGCCCACTCGGCGAAACCGAACTCGAATCGAACCGCCGAGTCGGTCTGGCTCTTGGGTCGCGCGACGACTGTTCCGGACTCCTCGTCTTCGTCGAAGGTGGTGTATCGCATTGGATGTGGTAGGGGCTAGTGGCTGCGGGTGGTTAGAATCGCTCGTCGATCAGTTCCTCGCCGCGCTCGCGAACCTGCGTGCGGGCGTAGGCGTTTCCGGCGTCGCTCGTCGTGAGGTGCAGGTCGTCGATGGACTCGCGGAGCTCCTGTTTCAGCGAGTCCGCCGTCGCGGCCGTCAGGTCTTGGAGCAGCGGACGGGTGAGGTCCTCAGCTCGCGCCTCGACCATCTGCTCGAACGGCTCGACGGCGACCGCCAAGCTGCGGGCATCGAGCACGTCGATGTGCGGATCGGCAGCGTCGTCGTTGTACTCGCTTTGGACGGCCTCGATGACGTCGCGCTTGCCGATGTCCGCTCCGCTGGATCTGACGTGCGCGAGGACGTTCGAGCGGACCTCGATCTCCGATTCGATCAGCGAGCTGTACTCGCCGGTCGGCATCACGTTGCCCGCGTCGTCGAACGATCGGGCCACGTCGTCGCCCAAGTCGTCGCCGAGCTTCTCGGCGAACTCGTCGAGCGCGCTCCGTACCAGGTACTCGCCGTCCATGTCGATGATGAGTCCCTCGCCTTGGAGGTAGCCGATCACGTCCGACGTCGCGGCGACCGAGATCGCCTCCTCCAACTGACCGTGCGAGAGCTTTCCGTGCGTCGAGCGTCGCTTGAGCTTCCCCTTGAGATCGTCCTCGCCGGTCTCCTCTTTCAGGCGCGACCCGACGGAGTAGTAGTCGCGACTTCCGGCGGCGATTCGCATCACGAGGTTCTGCCGTCGCAGCTGCGTGGCGAAGAAGTCGGCGTCCTCGTGTGCCAGATCGAACGCCTTCCGGAGGTCTTCTGTCGTGACGACCATCTGATCACGGAACACGCCCTTGAGGCGCTCTGTGATCCCCGTTCGCGTGCCGCTACCGAACGGGTCCCAGTAGAACACTCCCGATCGGATCCGCTCCAGGCTGTAGTTCTCGTCCTCGGCGAGGTCGCGGAGCGACTCTTTCACGTCCGAGGTCGACAACTTCGGGGCCTTCAGTCGGTCTTTTTCACGGCTCTGATACTGGTCTTTCAGGTCGTCGCGGACGCGGTCGACGTACAGGAACCCGTAGTTGGACTGTGAGATGTCCTGCGAGATATCTTCCAGAACGTCGCGATCGACGGGGCGAAGCGGCATTGATAGATTATCAAAACTCATGCGTACTAAGTGTTATCCTGCTAGTATCATACGCCGAAACGGCGCCGATTTCTCCGTTGGAGATGGCAGCCAGGGTCGGGTACGTTTCGCTTACTGAACAGGAATCGTGAGTCGGCTCCGCCCGAGCGAGCGAACGTCGTCACTCGACACGACACTTGCGTCCGACGACCCGATGCGCAATTAAAATTAATTCTACAATCGGCCAGATTCTGACTCAAAAAGCCACGATTGACTGCATGTCGTCCTGATCGTGTTCTAGGACACTAACTACTATCGAGATATTCAATCTGATCACTCGAAAGTACTTTGTGGGGCGATGTCCCTGTTCGGGGTATGAGCGTTAGACAATCGTGGGGAGATATGGTCGATCTATCGCATAATAATATTGGAGTACCCGGTAGAAACCTAATCATTTGGTTTTATAGTACAGATATAGAAATAGATGTGGGATTTATTGATGTCCGTTGCCGCATGGGTGCAGTGGAGTGCCCGGCCAAGGGGGTGTCGCTGTGAGTGCAGACTCGCCCGACGGAGATCCCCCGATGGACTCGTCCGGTGAAAACAGGTACGGCCATCTCTCGATCGCAGACGACAGCGTGATCATCTACGATCGCGACCGGGTGGACGCCTGGATCCAGTCGACCGTCGCGCACGAAGTCCCGCCCCAAGAGCCGACTCCGGAGCCGTATCACGTCGACTCCGGGAACCGCGGCGACGAAACGGGAGGTGACTGACGATGGCGACTGGACGTCCCGAGACGGGAGCCTTGAACGATGATAACCACGATTTCGGGCAGCCCGACCTGCTGCGCTCTGAGTCGACGAGGTTGATCCGGGAACGAGCCGACGCACTTGACGCGGAAACCGCCGTCGTCTGTCTCTCTGGTGGGGTCGACTCGGCAACAACGGCCGCACTCGCAGTCAAGGCGCTCGGTGCTTCCTCGGTGACGGCGCTGATCATGCCAACCGACACGACAGACGAGCGGCACACGAACGACGCCCGTTCGTTCGCTGAATCGCTTGGCGTAGACTACGCAACCGTCTCGCTGAAGCCCGCCGTAGACGTGTTCAAACGGTACGTCGCCCCGCGGATCGCCGCGGACGGCGACGCCGTCGCGGCCGGGAATCTGGCGGCGCGCCTGCGGATGGCGTGTGCGCATCTTGTCGCTGACGCGTCCGACGGCATGGTCGTCGGAACGAGCAACCGCACTGAGCGGCTGCTCGGCTACTTTACGAAGTACGGAGACGATGCCGCTGATTTACACCCGCTCGGCGAGTACGACAAGACGGCAGTACGGGCGCTCGCGACCGCCCTCGACGTGCCGACGGAGATCATCTCACGGCCACCGACCGCTGGATTTTGGGCGGGGCAAACCGACGAGTCCGAGCTCGGTGCCTCCTACGCGACGCTCGACCGTGTTCTGGGGGCACTCGTCGGGCCGGATCCAGACGCTCGGCCGTTGCCGATCGACGAGGCGACAGGCGTCGACAGCGAAACTGTCGCCCGACTGCTCGATCGAGTCCAACAGACCGCTCACAAGCGACAGCTGCCGCCAGAACCGTCTCGAGAGGTCGCTGACTCGCCTACCGGAACCTCAGGTGACACCGCTTGTCCGCTTGTCGGTGGCGACCGTCGAGCGTCGAAAACTGCCGCGCGTGCCAGCGATCTCATTCGGTCCCAAGTCGACGCGGCCGACGGCGATGGCGTGATCGTCGACCTCGGAGCAGGACGAGAGTCAGGTATCGCCGCTGCGATCGCGGTCGAGGCGCTCGGGGCATCACGGGTCCGCGGACTCCACCTCCCGTGTCACAAGGCGGCCGGGCTCACCGCTCCGGCTCCCGAGTCGATTGCAGACGACCTCGGGATCTCTATGGATCGCGTGACGATCCGACCACTCGTCACCGAACTCGAAGCGGCGCTTCCGACGCGGACCACGGAGCGAGCGGGCGCGACTGAACTGGGCGAGTTCGTCTCGCGCATTCGGACCGCGTGCCGATATTACGTCGCCAATGCCGACGACAGGCTCGTCGTCGGGACGACGAACCGGACGGACGCTCTTCTCGGGCGTGTGACCCGGTACGGTGATGCGGCGGCCGATGTCCGGCCGCTGGGTGCCACATACGCGAGCGAACTGTCGGCGGTCGGCCGCGAGCTCGGGTGTTCAGTCGGTTCCCCCTCGGATCGATCCGGTCGGCGTGACCGCGATCGTTCGGGGGGCCTCGACCCCAGTGACAGCGGAGCGGTACCGGGGGAGCCGGGAACCGAACTACTCGATGAAATCCTGGTTCGTCTCGTCGATCAGGACCTTGGTATCGAGCGAACCGGCGACGCAGTCGACGCAGACCGGGAGATTATCCGGTGGTGTGCTGTTCGTCACGTCGCGTCGAAACGGGACCGTTTGAGGCCGCCGACGACTGCCGGCAGCGACGCTCGAAGCCACTTTCACGAACTCGAACTGAAGTTCGACTCGTCGACTTCAGCCCCGCAGTCGTAGCGCCGACGGAGTGTCGTCCCGGTACTACTGTTCTAACGGCGCTTCCATCCGTGCAACATCGAGGTGGAGGATGTTGCGGCCCTCGTCGGTCGCTTCGACCTGCCCGGTGATCACGAGCCCCGACTTCGGAGTCGGCCCGACGATCACCGGATCGCCCACGCTGAACCGAGTGACTGACTCCCGAAACGTCACCGTTGCGCGGCACTTCTTCGGGTGGTGGACGTTCGTGAAGTCGATCGACTCGACGGCCACGTCGACCCGGTCGTAGTCGTGGGCGAGCCCGAGCGTCTCGCCGCTGTCGTCGTCGTCGGGGTCACGGCCCAGTGCCTCGAAGGCGGCCTCGGTCGGCACGTACCCGCCCTCGGATCCCGGAACGCCCTCGACCAACCCGAGCGACTTCATCATCTGCATCAGGTTCCGGATGGTTCCCACGTGCCGGTCGCAAACCTCGGCGATCCTCGTGGCCGGCATCGGGGATTCCGTCTCCTCGTATCCGTTGACGAGGGTGTTCAGGATCTCCCGCTGACTGCTGGTCAGGTCCATCTGCGTCTACCAGAACCTCGCTTCGGTCGTTCAAATACGTTTGGTTCGTCTCATTTGCAGCTTTGACCCCGAGCGTTCATCCGCACACTGACCCGATTCTGGGACGAATGCGTTTATACTCGGTCTTAGAGTGTATGAACGTCGATATTGGGACAGAACCTCTGGCGGTGGCGGCCAGACGGGACCGGACTTCGTGGGAGGGCAGGCGGGAGTGGGCCCCGTGGCCGATTCCGTGAGGATCGCTCGGGGTCCCCCGGTGCGGTTCGTCAGTCGTCGCCGGCGGTCGCGACAGCGACGCCCGCGAGGTTGACGATGTCTGCGGCGTCGTCGCCGCGCTGGAGGACGTGCACCGGTTCGGCCATCCCGACGAGCATCGGTCCAACGACCGCCGCGCCGCCGAGACGGTGCAACAGCTTGTAGGCGACGTTGCCGGCCTCCAGATTCGGGAACACCAGCACGTTCGCGGGCGCGTCGAGGTCGGCGAACTCGTAGTCCTCCGAGAGGAGATCGTCGACGACGGCGGTGTCGGCCTGTAGCTCCCCGTCGACCTGGAAGTCGACCGCGGGGTCCTCGCGCAGCCGGCGGGCTGCTTCTCGGGGCTTCCGGGTGCCCTCATTGTCGACGCTCCCGAAGTCCGAGTACGACAACAGCGCCGCGCGCGGCTCGACGTTGAACCGGCGCGCCAGTTGCGCGGTGTGTCGCGTCACCTCAGTGAGCACGTCGGCGTCCGGGTCTTGATTCACCGTCGCGTCCGCGCAGAACACGACGCGGTCGTCGAACGCGAGCATATACACCCCGGCGGCGTACTCGGCGTCCTCGGCGGTGCCGACGATCTGCAGCGGGCGTCGCAGCGCACTCGGATAGTGGTGCGTGCGGCCGGTGAGCATCGCGTCGGCGTCGCCGGCGGCGACGAGCGCGCTCGCGAGCGCGTCGTTCTCGTACAGCAGGGCTTGTGCTTCGCGGCGGGTGAGCCCCTTCCGCTTGCGTCGCTCGTACACCAACTCGGCGTACGGATCGAGATCCATCTCGGCGGGGTCGACGATCTCCGGCGAGAACCCCAGTCCGAGCTCGTTGAGCGTCGCCTCGACGGCGCCGCGATCGCCGACGAGGAGCGGTTCGGCGATACCGCGATCGACGAGCTGGTACGCGGCGCGAACGACCGTCTCGTCGTCACCTTCCGCCAGCACCAATCGCTTGGGATCCCGCTTCGCCTCGGTCAACACGGCGCGCATCGCTTCTCGACTGCCGCCGAGACGGTCCTCCAGTTCTTGGACGTACGCCTCGGCGTCGAGGTCGCGCCGGGCGACGCCGTCGTCGACGGCCGCCTCCGCGACCGCGGGCGCGACCCGAAAGAGCACGCGCTCGTCGAGCGGCTTTGGGATGACATACTCGGCGCCGAATTCCAGCGGTTGGTCGCCGTAGGCACGCCGGACGGCGTCGGGGACGTCCTCGCGCGCGAGTTCGGCGAGCGCCTCCGCGGCGGCGACTTTCATCCCTTCTGTGATGTTGCGCGCGCGAGCGTCGAGAGCCCCGCGGAACACGAACGGGAAACACAGCACATTGTTCACCTGGTTCGGATAGTCCGAGCGACCGGTCGCGACGACGACGGTGTCCTCACGGGCCGCTTTCGCATCGTCGTAGGCGATCTCGGGGTCGGGGTTCGCCATCGCGAAGATGACCGGGTCGTCTGCCATCGAACGGACCATCTCCCGGCTGACGATCCCGCCGACCGACAGGCCGACGAACACGTCGGCCCCCTCGATCGCGTCCGAGAGTTCGGTGCCGCCGGCGGCGTCGGCTGGCGTCGCGAACTGCGTGACGTGGGCGTGGGGGTCGGCCTCGGCGGCCCGTTCGGGCGTGATCACGCCGTCGATGTCGCACATCGTGATCTGGCCGGCCGGAACGCCCAGCGAGGTGTAGAACTTCGCGGTCGCGGTGGCGGCCGCGCCCGCGCCGGAGAAGACGACTTCGAGATCAGAGATATCCTTGCCGACGATGTCGGCCGCGTTGAGCAGCGCTGCGCCGGTGATGATCGCAGTGCCGTGTTGGTCGTCGTGAAAGACCGGCACGTCCATCCGCTCGCGGAGGCGGTCTTCGGCCGCGAAGCACGCAGGCGCAGCGATGTCCTCCAAGTTAACACCGCCGAACGTCGGCTCCATCGCGGCGACCCGGTCGACAAACGAGTCCAGCGACGATGCGTCGAGTTCGAGATCGAACACGTCGATGTCGGCGAACCGCTTGAACAGCACGCCTTTTCCCTCCATGACCGGTTTGGAGGCGAGCGGACCGATGTCACCGAGCCCGAGCACGGCCGAGCCGTCGGAGACGACGCCGACCAGATTCCCCTTCGCTGTGTATTCGTAGCCCCGGTCCTCGGCGTCGGCGATGTCGCGACACGGCGCGGCCACGCCCGGCGAGTACGCCAGCGAGAGGTCGCGTTGGGTGTTCGTCGGCTTCGTCGTCGATACCTCGAGTTTCCCCGGCGGGTCGCGACGGTGGTACTCGCGCGCGTCGTCGTCCAGTCCCATGAGTCACGACTCGATGGAGGGCCCGAGTCTCTTTCGCTCCGGCGCGCCCTCGGCTGATCGGGCGGTCGTCGAACCGACCGGTACCAGAGCGCTTTACTCCGGTGACTGAGCACCGACCGAGCAGATGGGACTCTATCGGATCGTCTCGCTGGTGCTCTCGTGGCAGGTCGCCGCGAGCGTCTGTTATTATGCGATCTTCGCCGCGACGCCCTTCTTCCGCGCGGAGTTCGACCTCTCTGGCGCCGCCGTCGGGCTCGTCGTCACGTCGGTGACGCTCGGGTATGCGGTGTTCCTGCTCCCGCTCGGGGCGCTCACCGACCGCTACGGCGAGCGACGGATGCTCACCGTCGGCCTGATCGGCGTCTCGACGGGGGCGTTCCTCGTCACGCAGGCGTGGTCGTTTCCAGCGTTGCTCGCGAGCGCCTTCCTCCTTGGGTCGCTGTACGGAACGGCGATGCCGGGGACCAACAAGGCCGTGTTCGACAATACGCCGCCCGGACGGCAGAACGTCGTCATGGGCGTGAAACAGGTCGGCGTCACCGCCGGCAGCGGCGCCAGCGCCCTGCTCGTTACCGGCATCGCCGGCGTTCTCTACTGGGAAGCCGGGTTCTACGTCGCCGCCGGAACCGGGGCCGTCGTCGCGGTCCTGTTCTGGTTCGCCTACCGCGGCACCGAACCCGGTGGGGAGGCGAGCTACCCCGACTTCCGAAAGCTCGGTTCGAACCCCCCGTATCGCGCGTTGACCGCCGCCGGGTTCTGTCTCGGTGCGGCCCTGTTCACGACGACTGGGTACACCGTGATCCACGTCACCGACTCCGTCGGGGCTTCCGTCGCGTTCGGCGGCGTCGTGCTGGCTGCAGTACAGGTTTCGGGGAGCGTCGGCCGCGTCCTCACCGGCTGGCTCAGCGACGCGCTGCCCGGCGATCCGACTCGTCGGATCGGCGGGATATTGCTCGCGCAGGCGATCGCGAGCGCGCTCTCGCTCGTTGCGGTCGGCGTCGTCGGCGGACGGACGCTCACCACCGTCGCGTTCGTCGCGCTCGGGTTCTTCCTGTTGGGCTTCACCGGGGTGTACTACTCCTGTATGGCGACCGTCGTCTCCGCCGACGAGATGGGCGGCGCCACCGGCGGCGGCCAGCTCGCGCTCACTAGCGGCGCGCTGTTCGCCCCGCCGGCGTTCGGCTACCTCGCGGACACGTACGGCTATCAGGCGGGCTGGCTCATGCTCGCGGCCGTTGTCACGGTGGGCGCGGTATTCGTCGTCAGGGTGATCACGGCTGACGCGCCAGCGGACACCGTCGCCGCGGCGGCTGACTGACGCCTAATCGGGGTCGGGAACGGGTGTCCATCGTCACCGAGGGCTCGTGGCGGGCGACGAAATTATATACCGACCCCCGCTCAACTGTCGGTCGCATGTACCACGTTCTGCTCGCTGTCGACGACGACGAGGACCGAACGGCCGACCAGATCGAGACGGTCCGTTCGCTGCCGGGGCGCGACGAGCTTCAGGTTACGGTCCTCCACGTTCACGAGACCGTCGACGCGCCTGCCGACGAGGCGGGCCGGTCGGTGATCGAGTCGATCAACGACGATATCGGCGACTTACAGGGTCTCCCTGACACAGCCACGACGGTCCGGGACGCTATCGACGATCTCGGCGTCTCCGTCGAGGTAACCGAACGAACGGGCGATGCCGCCCAAGAGGTCCTCGCCGAAGCCGACGAGCGCGACGTTGACGCGATCTTGTTGGCCGCGCGCAAGCGCTCACCCGCCGGGAAGGCGCTGTTCGGCAGCGTCACCCAGCGGGTCATTATCGACGGTGACCGACCCGTGATCGTCGCTGGCGACCAGTGACTGTCACGAATTAGTACCCCGGTTTTGCGGGTCGCTGGTGGGATCACCTGGTACCCACATGATCGATTATCATATATACTCTCGATCGTATGTGGCGCGAAATGTCATGATCGCCTCGCAAAAATTGACGGGTATGCCCTAACCACCATCGTTATCAATACTGTACGTTAAGCAATTCCCATGTCTGGTGACGACATAAACAGACGTGACGTGCTGGCAGGCGCAGGAACAATGGGCGTAATCACGCTCGCCGGCTGTACCGGCGGCGGCGGCGACGACTCCGGCGGCGACTCCGGCGGTGACTCCGGTGGCGATTCCGGTGGCGATTCCGGCGGAGACGGCGAGTCCGAGAGCTATCAGCTCACGATCGCGGGAACGTCCTCGGGGAGCTCCACCCAGCAGGCCGGACAGGCGCTGGCACGCGCGGCGAGCCAGCACAGCGACATCTTGGACATCTCGGTGCAGGTCACGGACGGCTGGACGGCGAACCTCTACGAGTACGACAGCGACAACATCTCGTCGATGGGTGTCGACAACAACTCCCTCTCGAAGGCGCTGAACGAGGAGGGGCCGTTCGCGGACGAGCCCGTCGACAGCCTCCCTCACCAGGGCTACGTGTTCACGAACCTGGAGATCTACTGGGTCGCGACCGAGGAGTCGGGGATCACCTCGACGGCCGACCTCCAGGACGGCGGGTACACGATCTACCCGATCCAGCCCGGCTTCGGGACGCGGCTGCTGACTGAGGAGGTCATCCGGGAGGCTGGCCTGTGGGAGGACAACGACATTCTCAACGTCGGCACCAGCGACATCGCTGGCGCCGTCGAGGAGGGTCGCGTGGACGCGATGTGTATCTACGGCGCCAACGGCGTCGCCCTCTCCAGCTGGGTGCAGGAGGTCGACGTGCGCTCCGGCGGCGGGCTGAACATCATCGAAGTCGACGACAACTTTACGTCGGCGATCGACAACGTCGGCGGCGCGATCAAGAAGGAAGGCCTCGAACCGTACGGCTGGGAGCAGGACGTGACCGGCATCACCGACACCACCACGGCGTGGGTCCTCGCCGGTCAGTGGGCGTTCGGTCCCGACGTGCCCGCGGGCGCGACCGAGGAAGTCGCGCGTCTCGCCAACGAGCACTGGGAGGCCATCCGTGAGGCCGACCCGACCACGCTCGACCACTCCGACCCCGAGACCATGACGACGGCCGTCCTCGAGGACCTCCCGGTTCACGCCGGCGTGGCTGACTTCTTCCAGGCGAACGACGTCTGGGACGACAGCTGGACGGACGGCGAGAACGCGGAGTAACTACCTACCGCCCCGAACGGGGCGATAATTTATACGTACGACAACCACTAACACACGATTAAATGTGTACAAGTATCCAACAGCAGCTGGCAACGGGGCTACAGGTATCGGGAGTGATAATATATGAGTGACGCGGAGGCGGAGGCTGGCGCGGCGACCGGCGACGTGAGCTTCGATCGCGAGCAGCCGTGGGACGCAGAGCTCGTGTCGCTTCGGAACATCCTGATCGGGCTCTCGGTGATATTCTGGGCCGGCGTGATGCTGTACACCCGGTTTTACCCGATGCCGCGCGCGCAGTTCGGGGTCGCCTTCCTCGGTGGAATTCTGATCCTGTACATCGTCACGGAGCTGATGGCGCTCTCCGACGGTGGCGGCAACGGACACCTGCTCGAAGACCTCAAGAGCGCATACGGGCCGGGTAACCGCGTCGACGCGGCGCTTTTGTCCCTGTCGGCGATCGACGTCGTCATTACCACGGTCTACATGTCCGTCAACTTCCAGGCGCTGTACGTCGAACGCGCGGGCCGTGCGCTCCCACACGAGTACGTCATGGCGGCCGTGTTCTCGGTCCTGATGGTGTACCTGACGTGGCGGTCGTTCGGTGGCACGTTCGTCGCGGTGGTGCTGCTCGGGTTCGGCTACGGCTACTTCGGGATGTACGCCCCCGGGCCGCTCCAACACGGCGGGCTCGGCGTCGAGCGCATCCTCCGGACAGTCGTCATCAGCGTCGACGGCTTCTTCGGATTCCTGACTCAGCTCGTCGCCGCGTGGATCGCGCTGTTCCTGCTGTATGCGGGATTCTTGAAGGCGTACGGCGCCTTCGACCTGATCATGCGGCTGGCGTTCCGTTCGGCGAAGTACATCGACTCCGGCATCGCTCAGACGGCAGTGCTTTCGAGCGCGGTCATCGGCTCGGTCAACGGGAGTCAGACGGCTAACGCCGGGATGACCGGTTCGTTCACGATTCCGTTGATGAAGCGCAACGGCGTCAAGCCGGAGACGGCGGGCGCTATCGAGGCGGTCGCCTCCACGGCGGGACAGGTGCTCCCGCCGGTCATGGGCGCGGGCGCGTTCATCATGGCATCGCTGATCACCGGCGTCACCTACGTCGACGTGATCATCGCGGGGATCATCCCCGCGGCCATCCTCTCGATCACGATCTTCGTCGCGGTCCACTACGTGGCCGCTCCGCAGCTCGACGACACCGACGCCTCGAAGCTGTTAGGCGACAAGATGCCGCGCTCGGAGTTCGCCTCCGAGAGCCTGAAGTACGGCATCCCGCTGGCGGTGCTCATCTACAAGCTCGGCGTCGAGCAGGTGACCGTCGGCACCGCGGCGCTGTGGACGACCGGCGCGATGTTGCTCACCGGCATGCTGTTCCCGGTGATCCACTCCGCCCTCGGTGACGCCGACGAGACGGTCGTCGAGTCCCTCAAGCGGACGAGCTGGGAGACGCTCGACGGCGCCCGCGAAGGCGTGGTCGTGCTCGCGCCGGTGACGATCATCCTCGCGGCCATTAACGGCGTCGTGGACATTCTGACCGCGACGGGCGTGCCGACGGCCATCTCGCTGACGCTGCTCGACCTGTCGGGCGGTGTCCTACTGGTCGCGGCCATCCTCTCGATGATCATCTGCATCATCCTCGGGCTGGGGATGCCGACGACGGCGTCGTACACCATCGTCGCGCTGCTGGTCGCGCCGACGCTCATCAGCCAGTTCTTCCTGCCGGAGTTCGCCGGGCACTTCTTCGTGTTCTACGCCGCAATTCTGGCGGGACTGACGCCGCCCATCGCGACGTGCGTGGCGGTCGCCTGCGGGATCGCGGGCGCGAACTTCTGGCGGAGCTGTCTCGAGGCGATCAAGATCTCCGCTCCGCTGTTCATCCTTCCGTTCACGTTCGTCTACCACCCCGAGATCGTCTCGGCGCAGTTCGACCAGGTGACGTTCATTTCGGGCGGATTCGCGCTCTTCGGCGCGATCGCGATGATCCACGGGATCAACTATCGGTTCGTCTTCGGCGACGTTGTGACGATTACCTCGCGTATCTCGTTCTTCGTCACCGGCGTGCTCGCGATGGTGTACCCCTCGCGGATCGTCCAGACCGCCGCGGTGCTGGTCGCGATCGCGATGTACGTGCTACAGTCGTTCGCCGGGCGCCCGAACCCCGTCGGCGTCATCAAGAAGAACCTCGGCCTGTCGACCGGCGGCATGCCCGGGACCGAGCAGCCGGACCGCGAATAGTCGAGTCGTCTCGGCGGCGCGGTCGAACCGTTCCTTTCGCGGCTTCGTTTCTTTCGGCGTCTCGTTCTCTCGATGTTCGTCCACATCCGTCACCGCGCAGTTGCCACTGACGGGCGGGAGACGCGGAGAAACCACCCGATCGAACGAGACGCGGAGAGACGCAGAGGCTCCACCCAAGACGGGCGAGCGACCCGTCTCAGGCCCGGTCGGTCCAGTCGAAGGCGGTGTCGAGGTCGACGGGTTCGTGGCCGCCGCCCTCGCCAGCGCGGTCGAGGTACGCGCGCAGGTCCTCGCGGTAGTCGGGGTGAGCACACTCGACGAGCGCCTCGGCGCGTTCGCGCGGGGAGGTACCGCGGAGGTCGGCGACGCCGTGTTCGGTGATCACCACGTCCACGTCGTGTTCGGTGTGATCGACGTGCGACGCCTTCGGAACGATCTTCGAGATGTCGCCGCCGGCGGCTGTCGACCCGAGCGCGACGACCGACAGCGGGGCGTTGCGCGTGAAGTCGCCGCTGCCGCCGACGCCGCTGATCATCCGCGACCCGCCGAGATTGGTGGAATTGACGTGGCCGTACAGGTCGACCTCGACGGCGCTGTTAACCGCGACGACGCCGAAGCGATCGATCAGCGCAGGGCCGTTCGACACGTTGCCGGTCCGGATAACCACGTCCTCAGCGTAGCGCTCGGCGTCCTCGAACAGCCGTTCTTGCCCCTCAGTCGACAGCGCCAGCGACGTGGCGCTCGCGGAGCGGAGTTCCCCCGTATCCAGCAGGTCGAGCAGGCCGTCCTGTAACACCTCGCCGTAGTAGATCAGGTCACGGTCGCCCAGATCGGCGTCGCCGAGCGCGCCCATCAGCGCGTTGCCGAGGCTCCCCACGCCAAATTGGATCCGCATCGAGTCGTCGTACAGCGACGAGCGTTCGACCTCCCGTTCCAAGAAGTCGCCGAGGCGGTCGGCGATCTCCAGGTCAACATCGGTCGGGTCGCGGAACTCGTAGGGGGCGTCGCGGCCGGTCGTCTCGACGACTGCGGCGAGTTTCTCAGGTTCGAACTCGATCCGCGGGCCGCCGATGCGCTCGTCGGGGGATGTCAGTGGGATCGGCTCCCGTTCGGGCGGTGTCCCCGTTCGGTACACGTCGTGGAACGCCGCGAGCGACAGAGGCTGGTCGTGGTTGACCTCCACGATCAGTGAATCGGCCGCCTCGACGAAGGCGTCTGTTAGCCCCACGGACGTGGACGGGATCAGCCAGTCTGGGCCGACGGCGACCGCCTCGACGACGGCGACACTGCCGTCGGTCTCGACCATGCCGCCGAAGCGCACGTCGTCGCCCAGCGAGGAGATGTGGCGGTCGGCGAACGCGACGCGGCCGTCGTTGATCGCGGCGTTGATCGCCTCGCGCGCCTGGAACGGATATCGGCGATCGATCGCGTCGGCCTCGACGAGCGCCTCGTCGATCTCCTCGCCGACGCTGCCGCCGCTGACGACCGACAGCGACAGATCGCGCCCAGCGTCCTCGCCCTCGTCGTCTCCGCCCACGGCGGCCGCGTCGGCCAGCGCCTTCGGGACGGCCTTGGGGTAGCCGACGCTGCCGAAGCCGCTGACGAGCATCGTTGCGTCGTCGGGGATTCGCGTTGCGGCCTCGGCGGCGCCGACGACTGCGAGGTCGCCGTGGATCCGGCTGTCGGGAACGCGTGCCGCGGGATCCGTCTCGCGGGTCACTCCTCGAGGTCCTCCGGCTGCGTGCCGATCCCCTCGGGCCATCCGGTCGGCGCCGCGGCGGACGGCTCGGCGAACTCTCGCTTGAGCACCATCGGCGTGCGCTCAAGCGAGAGGACCAGCTCGTCGTCTTGGTTGTACGCGCGAAGCTCGGTGGTGACCATGCCGACGTGGTCGCGCGACTCGCTCTCGCGCTTGTGGAGCACCTCGCTCTCCGCGAAGATCGTGTCGCCGTGATAGACCGGCGCGTGATGGCGGATGTCGTCGTAGCCGAGGTTGGCGGTCGCGTTCGCGCTCACGTCGATGACGCTCAGCCCGACGGCCAACGCGATGACGAAGGTGCCGTCGACGAGGCGCTCGCCGAACTCCGTCTCGGCGGCGTACGCCTCGTTGAAGTGCATCGGGTTCAGGTTCATCGTGAGGTTGGTGAACCAGACGTTGTCCGTCTCGGTCACCGTCCGGCCGTACGGGTGTTTGTACACGTCGCCGACCTCGAAGTCCTCGTAGTAGCGGCCCTGCCAGCCCTCGACCAGTCGCCGCTCGATGTCGTCCGTTCCGTCGTCGGTGTCGTTGTCAGTCATGGTGTGGAATGGTGAGTGTGAGTTGTTGTGGTGTCTGTGTGTGCGCGGTAGCGTGTTGGTCAGTCAGTACGACCGCGGGAGCTCCAGCACGTTCTCCCCGAGGTAGTTCAGCGCCAGTTCCTGCGTGACGGGGACGAGGCGGGTGAGCCGCGCCTCCCGGAGGTATCGCTCCACGTCGTACGCTCGGTCGACGCCACGACCGCCGTGGGCCTGTACGGCGGCGTCGGCTGCCTCGAACGCGGCCTCCGCCGCGAGGTACTTCGCGGTGTTCGCCCACGCGCCGATAGCCTTGCGGTCCTCGTCGCCGGTCCGCTTGGCGGCTGCGAACGTGAACTGCTTGGCCGCTTGGAGGCGGGCGTGCCCGGCCGCGAGCGGGTGTTGAATCGCTTGGTTCTGCCCGATCGCCCGGCCGAACACCTCGCGATCGTTCGCGTAGTCGACGCCCTTCTTGACGGCGAGTTCACCGAGGCCGACGGTCTCGGCCGCGATGACGAGGCGCTCCTCGTTGAGCCCGTCGAGCACCTGATAGAACCCCTCGTCCTCAACGCCGATCAGTCGGTCGGCAGGGACGCGGAGATCGTCGTAGGTGACCCGGAAAGAGCTGACGACGCCGCTCGCGGTCTTGTCGATCTCCTCCAGGTGGATGCTGTCGTCGTCGTGTCCGCGTTCGATGTCGACGAGGAACAGCGAGACGCCCTCGGTCTTTTTGTCGACCGCCTCTCGCGGGGTCGTCCGCGCAGCGAGCACGAGGTAGTCGCTCACGTCGATACGGGAGGTCCACAGCTTCTCGCCGTTGATCACGTACTCGTCGCCGTCGCGAACGGCCTCGGTCTCGATGGCGGTCGACTCGGAACCGGCCTTCGGCTCCGTGAGGCTGAAACACTGGATCCACGCATCGCCGCTGGCGACGCGCGGGAGTAGATCTGCCTTCAGTTCTTCACCGCCGTAATTCACGAGCGGCGCGGAGTTGTAGATCGCTGCGTGGACGGTCTGGGCGCCGCTGAAGCCGGCGCCGCTGCGGGCGATCGTGTACATCATCGCAACCGCTTCCTCGGTGCCGTACCCCTTCCCGCCGTACTCTTCGGGCAGGAGCACGCCGAGCCACCCCTCCTCGGCGAGGGCGTTCACGAACTCGTGTGGGTACTGGCCCTCGGCGTCGTGTTCACGCCAGTACGCTGCGTCGAACTCGTCGCAGATGTCACCGACGGCGTCGCGGACTTCGCGTTGCCGGTCGGTCAACTGGACCGTGTCGGTAGCTACCATTCTGGTGATCAAGAGTCCCGATAGCGAGGCGATAAACCGTCCGGTTACGGCAGGTCCCTCACCGACTCCGCACCAGCGACTGTCGCCGCCACGTCGTCCAGTTTCGGCAGGTTCGACAGCCGCTCATACAGGCGTTCGGCTTCCGCCGCGGACACCGCCCGCTCGGCGCACTCTGTGAACTTCTCGCGACGCCGCTCAGGAGACAGCGGGTCGGTGTGAACGCCAGGCGGGTCCGTCCGCTGTCGCTCCTCGACTGTCCCGTCGACGGTCTCGATACGCACGGTCGCCTCGTGAGAGTCGTACGGGAGCGAGTCGTCGACGGAGAAGTCGACGCGCTCGCGGACGGCGTCGACTGCGGGGTCGGCGAGCGCCTCGGTCTCGAACGCCGACAGATCGACGCGGTCGCGGACGGCCGCGCAGGCGACGGCGTGCTCCATCGAGAACTTCGCCTGCAGCCCGGTCTCCGGGTCGGAGTACGCGAGCGCGTCGCCGGCGCCGCCGGCCGCGCGAACCTCGATCCGCTCGATGTCGTCGGGTGAAACGCCGTCCTCGACGATATCCGCCGTCGCCGCGATGCTGGTGTGGGTGAAGTAGCAGCACGGGTACGCTTTCGCGTGGATCCCCTCGGTTTCGATGGCCCAGTCGCCGTCGGGATCGAACGCGAAGCGCTCGCGGTGCGTACTGCCGTCGGATTTGTCGTCAGTTCGAGGGTCGTACAGGTCCCAGAATCCCTGCTCGCCGGAGACCGCGGTCCGGGTCGCAGTGAGGCCATCGCGCGCCAGCGTCGCCGCGGTGACGCCCGATCGACAGCACAACCCCGCGTGCAGCGGCTTCGTCATCGAGCCGAAGTTTCGCTTCGTCCCCGCCGGCGTCGAGGCGGCGATCGACAGCGCCCGCTCTGTCGCCTCTGCGTCTAACCCGAGCAGCGATGCCGCGGCGGCGCTGGCACCGAACGCGCCGAACGTCGCGGTGGCGTGCCAGCCGGCCTCGTAGTGGGCCGGACTGATCGGCCCCGCGATCGCGCACTCGACCTCGAAGCCGACGGCGAATGCGGTGATCAGGTCGTGGCCCGACGCGCCAGTTTCACCGGCGAGCGCGAACAGCGGCGGGACGAGCGTCACGCTGGGGTGGCCGTCGAGTGCCCACGACAGGTCGTCGTAATCGAGCGCGTGAGCGGCGGTGCCCACGCGCAGCGCCGTGGCCGCGGCGTCGCCGGCGCCGGCGGTTCCCAGCAGCGTCGCCGCGTCAGCGTCGTCTGGATCGATACCCGCGGACCTCCCGGTCGTCTCGCCCGCGCCCTCGACGGCGCCCGCGAGGGTGACGCCGACGGTGTCGACGACCGCGCGAGTGACCGTCTCCGGGACCTCCTCGGAGAGGTCGTCGTATGCCGTTTCGGCGACGAACGCCGCGAGTCGCCGCTCGGGTATGTGGCTCATGCTGGTCCCTCTCCGACGCGACGTATTAACCGTCGGTGTGTCGGCGAAGCTGCCCGTCCGCGGTCGCGGACCGTGCCGTTGTCGTCAGGAGCCGATCCAGCGGGATCCGCCGGAGGCCGACCGTTTATTGCGAAACCCGACGCAGTATGCTCACAAATGACACGAACTGTGGTGTCACACACCGACGGACACGTGTACGAGTTCGCTCCCGAGATGGAGCCGGTCTACACCGCCGACGACGGCGAGCGGTTGACGTTCGAGACGATCGACAGCCTGAACGGCGCCATACAGACCGACGACGACCTGCTGGAGGCGATCCCGGAAGAGGTCAACGCTGCAACCGGGCCGGTGGCCGTCGAGGGCGCCGAACCGGGCGACGTCCTCCGGGTCGAGATCGAAGACGTCCGAGTGAACGAGGACCGCGGCCGCGTCGTCACCGCGCCGGGGTTCGGCCTCCTGCAGGACCGCGAGGACATCGACCACCCCGCGACCCGAATCACCGAGGTGAGCGACGACGGGGAGTCGCTGTCGTTCGGCGAGCAGACGGTTCCGATCGACCCCGTCATCGGAACGATCGGCGTCGCGACGGCCGATGAACCGGTCTCGACGCTGACGCCGCACGATCACGGCGGGAACCTCGACACCACCGACATGACGACCGGCACGACCGCGTACTTCCCGGTGTTCCAAGAGGGCGGACTGCTGGCGATGGGCGACTCGAAGGCGGCGATGGCCGACGGCGAAATGTGCGGTACCGGCGCCGAGATTGGCACCGATGTCGACGTGACTGTCTCGGTGGTGTCGGATCCACCGGTGTCGCTGGAGCGACCGCTCGTTCACACGGGCTCGGCGTGGAAGACGATCGCCAGC
Source organism: Halobaculum halobium (assembly GCF_030127145.1). Lineage (NCBI taxonomy): Archaea > Methanobacteriati > Methanobacteriota > Halobacteria > Halobacteriales > Haloferacaceae > Halobaculum > Halobaculum halobium. Next base: position 391,166 of record NZ_CP126159.1, on the reverse strand, counting down.
GCCGAGACGCTCGAATCGGCGGTCGCGATGGCGAACGAGGACATCATCGACCTCCTGCGTCACGAACACGGCTACTCCGCCACTGACGCGTATCTGTTCAGCAGTCTCGTCGGTGGTCTGGAGATCAGCCAGGTCGTCGATCCGCTGGTCACTGCACGCAACGCGATCCCGGACGAGTACCTCTCCGATCCGTTCTAACTCGGACCGCCGCCGCTGTCCGGCCGCCCGGTGATTCGTTCGTCGCCCCCGCCGGCGGCCGCGCGGGCGTGCCTGGCGCGCTCGACCCCCTCGAACACGAACGTCGTTCCCTCGTCGTCGCTGTGGACTGACGCGTCCCACTCGTGACCGCTGACGACGCGCTCGACGATCAGGAGACCGAGACCTAGTCCGGCGTCTCGATCGAACGACGAAGTGAACAGCGTCGCCTCGATTTCTTTGGGCAGGCCGGGGCCGTCATCTTCCACGGCGAACCCGTCGTCCGTGTCCCGGACGGTGACCGTCACCGTCGGGCCACAGTGTTCGACGGCGTTTCTGAAGAGGTTCTCGAACAGCTGTTGGAGGCGCGAGCGGTTCGCGTACACGGTCGCGTCGCTGTCGATCGCCAAGGTCGCCTCGCCGTCCTCGAAGAACGACCACGCGTCGCGGGCGACCGCGGCCACCTCGACGGCGGTCCGTTCGCCGACGTCGCCGCCGTCCCGGGCGAGCCGCAGGAGGTCGTCGACGAGCCGTTCCATCCGGTCGGCCGCCCGCTCGATCCGTCGCAGGTGGTCGGCCTGGGGTCCCTCCGCCCCCGACAGCGCCAGATCGGTGTATCCCTGCACCGTCCCGAGAGGGTTGCGAAGGTCGTGTGCGACGATGCCGACGAACTCGTCGAGGCGTTCGTTCTGCTCGCGCAGTTCGCGGTGGTGGCGGTCGCGTTCGAGTTCGTACGACACCCACTGCGCGAGAAGCCGAACGAAGCCCCGCTCGGTCTCAGTGAACTCGGCCTCCCGCGGGGACGCACCCGAGAAACACAGTGTCCCGTACGGCTCGTTGTCGACGACGACGGGCGCGCCGATGTAACAGGAGAGCCCGGTCGCGTCGCGCGCCACGTCGTCGGCGTACTCCGTCTCTTCGACGTCGGCGAACGAGTGCAGTTCTTGGGTCGCGATCACGTGGCGACACCACGTCTTTGAGAGGTCGCTTCGACCGCCGGGCGCGTACACGCCGTCCTCGATCGTCGACTCGATCACCTCGTACTCGCCGTCGGCGGTGTACGAGAGCACGCCGTTGGGGACGCTGAGGCGCTCACATCCCACGGCGATCGCTCGATTGATCTTCTCGCCGAGGCGAATCCCGTCGGCGCTCGCGAGCCGGTAGAGGGCGGCGAAGTGGTCGCCGGCCTCCGGATCGTCGCTCATCGGTGACCGTTCTGCGGCGATCGTGTTAATACTGGGCGTCACCCCGACCCCGCCGAGTCGACCGCCGTCGACGGTTCGGGCGTGGTCGTCTGGCGTTCGACAAACTCGACGGTGACCGCCACCTCTCTGTCGGTATCGCGTTCGAGTCGGTCGGCGATCGTCCGACTCAACGCCGGATACGGTTGGTCTGCGGGCCGCGCGACGACGACCGTCACCCGCTGTACGTCGCCGCTCGCTATCGGGCCGCGAAGCCGGAACGCCGACGAGACTGAGACGAGTTCCAGGTCGGCGTACGCCTCGGCGTCGAGCGCGTCGCCGGCGGCGTCGTTGGCCTGGCGCTCGAAGCCGATCTGCGCGCCCACGAGCCCGCCGCTGGCCAAGAGCGTCGCGGCGAGAACGACGCCGAGTATCGCCGCCGAGGCGTATCGAGGAGTGCTACCGACGGCGGTGTCGCCGCCTGCGGTCGACCGGTCGGGGCGGTAGCCGAGGTACCACAGCACCGCCGCCGCCGACAGGTGGATCGCGACGACGTTCAACACGAGCAGCAGAAACGCGCCCAGCGCGACGCCGGGGACGTTCCACGCGATGCCGATGCCGACGGCGGCGGCCGCGGGCACCAACGCGGCGGCAACCATCACCCCGACGAGCGCGACCGACACCCCCGTGGCGAGACCGAACGCGCCGGCGGCGCCCGCGCAGGCCCCGACAACGAGCGAGAGCAGGCCGGGAGAGATCCGGCTGGCGATCTGCTGGGTTGTCGTCACGTCCAACGCCGGCGGAATCACCGTCGCGTATCGCAGCCCGGCGCTGAAGGCGGTCGCCGCTGCGATCGCGAGCACGAGTCCGAGCAGTTGCGTTTTCAGCCCTTCCCACAGCATGTCGCGCTCGTCGAGGACGGTTCCTACGCTGGCGGTGAGTGCAGAGCCCACAAACGGCGCGATGACCATCGACCCGACGACGACCGCCGGAGAGTCGAGCAGCAGTCCCGCCGTCGCGACGAGCGCGCTCAGGGCCGTCATCGAGTAGTACGTCGCCGGACTCGGTGTCAAGTCCAGCGCGGTCGCGCGTACTTCTTCGGTGGCGATCGCGTCGTCTTCCTCCGTGCCCGTGACGAACCGCGCCTCCAGCTCGTCAACGTGGGGTGCGAACACCGATTCCGCGCTGGTGACGACCGTGTACGCGTCCTCGCTGGCCTCGATCTCACGGAGTTCGTCGAGCACGGTCTCGACGGCTTGCGGGGGGACGGGGAACTCCACGAGCACGCTCGCCTTGCGGTCGCTCGCTTCGCTGACGACGACGTGGTCGATGTCATACCCGTCGAGAACCGCTTCCACGTCGCTGACGGCGTCAACGGACACGAGCGTCCGAATCAGTCGCATGTCGACGGCTTCGCGTCCCGCAGTGGTTAGCTCGGGCGGGGGTTCCCACGGTCCTGTGACGCGTCAAGTGTCCTCCCAAACGCGAGTCACCGCCCGTCAGGCCGAAGACGACCGCGTCGGGAGCTTCGGCAGGAGCCACGAGAGGAACGCGTCCTGGCTGCGGGACTGGAGCCAGACGGTCCCCGATCCGGTGAACTCGCACACGAGCCCTTCGCCGCTCGCGAGCGTCGACCGTAACCCGCCGACGCGGCGAACCGTGAACTCGGCCGTCTCCTCGAAGGCGACGACGTGGCCCGTGTCGACGATGAAGGAGTCCCGGTCGTCGAGATCGACCGCTTCGATGGCGCCGTAGCTCGACACGAACAGCGGACCGTCGCCAGAGACGCGCAGGAGAAACAACCCCTCGCCGCCGAAGAACGTCCGAGCGCCGCCGAAATCCGTGTCGACGTCGAGCGCTGCGCCGCCCGCGAGGTACGACCCGGACTGCACATACACCGTCTCCCCGCGCAGTTCGAAGTGGTCGATGTCGCCCGGAAGCGGCGGCGCGAACTGCACGTCGCCGGCTTCCGTCGCGGTGAAGGTGTTCTGGAAGAAGCTCTCGCCGCCAAACGCGCGCCGAACCGATTTCAGGAAGCCGCCGGTCGCGTTGGTCTCAATGTCGACACCGCGGTCGTGGCTCACCATCGCGCCCGACTCCGCGCGGACCGCCTCCCCGCTGTCAAGCGAGACGGTCAGCAGGGCGAACGACGGACGGGACGTAATGTCGTGGTCCATACACCCCGATCGCAGCGGGACGCGAAGAACTTCACCCCCGGGTCCAGCGGGTTGGGAACCGTATCCGTCTCCGGCCACCGCCCGCCGGTCGTCCAGTGGCCCTCGCGTGCGGGAGACCGTACAGAATCGGCGGCTTCAAAGCCGTTCTCTCGGTCAGTGACTCGGCATCGGACACGTGTCCTCGTCGGGATCGAAACGGACCCGGCAAAAAGGTTTAAATAATGTTGTCGATACCGGAAATGCGATGTCAACGCAAGAGATCACACTCCGAAGTACGATCGGCGGCTTCACCGCCGAAGGCAAACTGCATACGCTGAGCGTTTGGTTCATCCTCGCGCTCAGACTGATGATCGGGCTGGCGTTCTTCCAGAGCGGCCTCGACAAGGTGCTATCGGGCAGCTTCAGCGCCGCTGGCTACCTCCAGAACGCGCCGCCTGCGAACGGGAGCCCCGTCGCCGATCTATTCGTTACGATGGGGAGTACGGGCTGGTTCGTCGACTTCGTCAACGTGGCCGTGCCGTGGGGAGAGGTGCTCATCGGGCTCGGCGTGATCGTCGGCGGATTCACCCGGCTGGCGGCGTTCTTTGGCGCGTTCATGATGCTGTTGTTCTACCTCGGCAACTGGGACATCTCCCACGGGTACATCAACGGCGACTTCGCGTACATGCTCGTGTTCCTCTCGGTCGCCGCGTTCGGCGCCGGACGGATCATCGGCATCGACCAGTACATCGAGGGGTACGACCTCGGCGGAGAGACACTCATCGAGCGGTACCCGTGGATGCGGTACCTGCTCGGCTGACGACGTCCCCTTTCACAGTTTTTGACCGTTCGATTGGCACACCGTGATAGCCGACCCTGACTTTCCACCGAGTCGGGGATGTCCGAGCGCCGTACGGTCGGTCCAGAGGAGCGCGCGTTCCGACGCGACCGGTCGTCCGGAGGGTCGCGAATCTCAGCGGCTGGAGGTGGTGAGGACGCGAGTGACGTGGGCCGACCCGATGACACCCCCCACAGTACCCAAGTAAGACTTGATTATACCCGGGTAGGGGTACTGTATATCGGGATCGATCGCCCATATTCCTCCTGAACCGTCGAGTGATATTCTGTGTCCAGCTGGTAACTACTCGTCGTAAATCCGGAGAAACATTCATTCTGGTAAGGTCTCCTTTCGGAGGTATGGGGCTAATAACGGTTGGAGAAGGGGGAGCTAGTTCGAGGAGAGTGAGCCAGCACGGCTTCGGATTCGCGGCCACACTCCAGCGAGTCACATCGAGGACTGACGACAGACGAACCGGCCGAACGGCGAGCGTCGAACGCGTCTTGCGACCGAGTGGGGTGCGATAATGTCCTCGCGACCGATGTTGTCCGCGCCCTCATCAGGCCGGCAGTATGCTGAGTCTATCGCAGCGGTCACGCTCCCGGAACGCGTCCTCGACGTCGTGGAGGCGTACGAGGCGGCCGGGGGCGAGCGCGACCGGTTCGTCTGGAAGTGGATTTACCGCCTGCTTCCGTCCTTCACGCTGTCGTCGGTTCCGCAGCGCCACGCGAGCGAGGTGCGCACACGTAAGACGATATTTACCGTGTTTATCACCTTCCTTGACGACCTCGCCGAGTGTAACGAGGACTCGCGCGCTTTTGAACAGATTTACCGCTCTATCGTCTGGGCCGACGAGTCGACGGCTGAGCCGTGTCGTGACGCGGACGCGGAGGCCGTCGCGTTCGCCCGCCAACTCTGGAACGAGTTCGAAGGGATGATCGCCGAGGCGCCTCGATTCGAAGAGTTCGAAGACGTGTTCCGGTACGACCTCCGCCAGTCGCTCAACGCGATGGACTACTCCCGGATCCTCAACGACAACGTTTCGATGGCGAATCTCAACGGGGCCCAGCACTACGACTCGCACAACATGGTGATGTTCCCGTACGCGGACCTCGACCTCATGTACTCGCCGTCGTTCGAGTCGGCGGACTTAGGTGTGGTTCGCGAACAGCTGTGGGACCTCCAGAAGATGGCCCGCATCGGTAATTGGCTCACCACGTGGGAGCGCGAGATCAACGAGGGAGACTACACGGCCGGGATCGTGGTGTATGCGCTCCAGAACGACCTCATCACGCTGGAGGAATTAGAAGCGGCCGGAGGCGACGACGCGTCGGTCACCGACCGGATCAGAGCCTACCGGATCGAAGAGCGGTTCCTCTCCGAGTGGGAGCGGCTCCGCCGACACGTCGAGAATCGCGATCTTGAAGCCGAGAGCGTCGACCTCGGCGCGCTCGTCAACGGGATGGAGACGGTGATGAACCACCACATGGCCAGCGAGGGGTACAAGTGACGGACGCATCTCGGTAACCAAGCGGGCACCAACGCGAGAATACGTTTTTGAACCGACCCGAATCGGTTCACGTAATGACTGACGGCGATTTCGCCGGCCGAAGCGAAAACGGGGATTCCCCTGACTGGAGTCGCGTCCGAAACGCCGACGAACCGTTCTTCCGAACGATCGTGGAGGCTATCGACGACACCGTCGTCCTGGTCGACGAGGAGGGGACCGTCGCTTACGCCAGCCCGGACGTGGAGCGCCTCGTGGGTGATTCGGCGGCCGACGTCGTCGGGGAATCGCTGTCGACGTACGTTCCGGAGGCGTTCCCGAAGTACCGACGGCTCGTCGACTTCTTCAGTTGGGGCACCGCCGAGGCGCTCGACGGAAATACGTTCGACGTGCCGGTGATCGACGGCGACGCCGAACGCCGGTGGCTCTCGGTCTCGCTGACCGCACTCGAACGCCGGGGCGACGAGTTCCTCGTCGGGACCGTGCGCGATGTCTCCCGACGCCGCGAACGCAAACGTGAACTGGAAAAGTACGAGCGGATCGTCGAGACGACCGACGACGGGATCTACGTTCTCGACGAAAACTTCACCGTCGTGAACGTCAACGAGGCCGTCGTCTCGATGACGGGGTTCTCGCGAGAGGAGCTGATCGGATCGCACGCATCGCTGCTTGCCACTGAGGACCTGTTGCAGAAGGCGGCTGAGTTGAGCGCGGAACTGCTGGAGACCGGTGACGAGACGCGGACGATCGTCTCGTCGATCGCGACGAAGGACGGCGGTACCATTCCCATCGAGACGAAGTTCTCGTTGTACCCCTTCGCTGACGGCCGGTACGGACAGCTGGGCGTCGTTCGCGACATCTCAGACCGGAAGCGCTACGAGGAAACGCTCACCGCGTTGCACAACTCGACGCGGGAGCTGCTGACAGCGGACACGGAGTCGAAGGTCGCCGAACTCATCGCAGAGACCGCGACTGACGTCATCGAACTGGACGGCGCCGCAATCTACCTGTTCGACCCGGCAGAGAACGTCCTCCGGCCCAGCGCCTCCTCGGCAGGGGATCTCGCTGTCACGCACGACTGGCCCACGGTTGAGCCGGACGCCGGTGGCGTCCCGTGGCGCGTGTTCATCGACGACCAAGAGGCGCTGATCGACTGCGACGGCGGCGGAGATGGGGGCCACGGCGTGGGATCGGGGGCCGACCTGCCGATCGACAGCGGACTGTGCGTTCCGCTGGGCGACCACGGCGTGTTCGTGGTTGCCACCGCAGACCCTCGCGCCATCGACGAGGAACGAGAGACGCTCGTTGGCCTCCTGGCCGCCAGCGCGGAGGAAGCGCTGTCTCGGCTCGACCGAGAGGAGACCATTCGCGACCGGGATAGGCGGCTCGAACGACAGAACAGGCAGCTGCGCCGCCTCGACAGAGTGAACGCGATCATCAGAGAGATCGACCAAGCCCTCGTCGAGGCCGAGTCGACCGACGAGATCGACAGTGCGGTCTGCGACCGCCTCGTCGACGCCGACCGGATCGCGTTCGCCTGGGTCGGCGAGTCCGACCCGAACGACGACGTGGTGCGTCCGCGAGGATGGTCCGGAGATGGAGCCCAGTACCTCGACGATCTCGACCTGTCGCTCGACGGGCCCGTAGAGCCGTCCGCTCGCGCGGCGATGGACGGAGAGTTAACGACCGTGTCGGACGTAGGGAGCGACCTCGGAGGCGAGCGGTGGCGCAAGGCGGCTCTCTCGCGTGAGTACCGGTCCGTCCTCGCCGTCCCGCTCGAGCACGATGATATCACCCACGGCGTCCTTACCGTCTACGGGACCGATGCTGGTGCGTTCGAGGGGATGGAGTCCGTGTTCTCAGAGCTCGGCGAAACGATCGCGAACGCGATCGAGGCGGTGACGACGAAGCGCGCGCTCCTGGCGGACACCAGGACCGAACTTGGCTTTCGCCTCGACGGTGAAAACGACGTCCTCCAGCGATTCTCCCGGGAAGCGGGCGGGCCGATCGAGGTCGAGGGAGTCGTGCCGGAGACGGGCGGCACGACGCGGCTGTACGTCCTCGCTCGGTCGGTAGACCCCGACGAGTTCCAAGCGGCGTTCGAGGGGTCCGTTGCCGTCGATCAAGTGGAACTCGTCGCCCATCGCGAGGACAGCACGCTCTTCGAAGCGGTCGTGCAAGGGCCAACCGCCCTGTCCCCTATCGTCGAGCGCGGCGCGAAGGTCCGCTCGGTCCGGGTCACTGCCGAGGAGATCCGCGTCGAGGTGGAGATTCCTGACGAGGCAGACCCCGGAGGATTCGTGGAATTCGTCCGGTCGCGCTTCGACGACGCCGAACTGGTGTCGAAGACGGACCGGGACCGACCCGCGCGGACCCCGACCGAACTGCGCGGTGCGTTCGAGAAGCGCCTGACGGAGCGACAACTCGAGGTGCTGCGCGTCGCATTTCTCCGGGGGTTCTTCGAGTGGCCCCGCGAGAGCACTGGACAGGAAGTCGCCGACTCGCTGGACGTCTCACAGCCGACGGTCAATCGCCATCTCCGCGCGTCTCAGCGCAAACTCCTCACCATGCTCCTCGACGGTGGCTCCGCCTCGGTCGAGTGACAATACGCGAGCACGTCTCCCCTACGTGAATACACGTACCCGCCACGACCGCACGGGGCTATACACCTAGCTAGACGCTCTTTTACCGTCCACTCCGTCGGGGTAGTCATGGAATACGAGGCAGGCACTGTCGTCCGTACGACCGAGGAACAGTCCGTCAGTGAAACCGTCATCTTCGCCGTGGCCGACGCCCGAGGCGTCGCCCCGACAGAACTTGAGCCGCCGCTGTACGACGCTGTCGACGCAGACGCGCTCGAACGGCTCTGTGAGAGCGCCGAGGCGGGGGCGCACCCGACGGCCATCGAGGTGGAGTTCACCTGGGCGGGCTGTGAGGTCTTCGTCGGGAGCAACGGACGGGTGGTGGTCACGCGGACCGGCGCAGGGTCGATTACCGAGCGCGGCGAGCCGCAACTGGTCGTCGAGTAGGGTCGGACTCACGGACGGGGTCGACGGAAGCGGTCGAACGCGTTCCTTCGGTGCCGGGTGAGTCCCCCGGTCAGATGTCCGCGCGCGCGAACCGCAGGTTCCGCCCGGCTCAGTCGTCCGTCCCGAGGACCGCATCGACATCCGCATGCGTCTCCAGCAATTCGCGCATCACTTCGACCGTCCGCCCGTCGCGGGTCCGACCGCTCCGAACCACGTCTTCCGCGCGGTCGACGGTGGTGAGTGTATCACCAGCCACTGACAAGACCGGCAAACCGGCCTCCTTCGCCTTCCCGAGCACGGATCCAGAGGGCCGATGCCCGCCGGTGAGGACGAGACACCGGACGCTGTTGGCCTCGACGGCGGCCGTGGCGATGTCGCTCCGGTCGCCGCCGGTGATAACCGCGGCGTCGCGGGCGCGCCGGAAGTGACGCAGCGCCTCTTCGGCGCCCATCGCGCCGACGGTGAACCGCTGGACGAGCGCATCGGAGTCGCCCTCGACGAGCACTTCCGCGCCGAGTTCGTCCGCGAGCGCGGACACCGTCACGCCGGCGAGTTCCGGGCTCCGCGGAAGCGCGCCGATCGTGTCGACACCGCGGTTCCTGAGAAACGGGATCACGTCCTGGTCGACGTCGTCGTACACGGCGTCGTCGACGCGGTTGAACAGGACGCCTGCGAGGCGGTCGCCCACGTCGTTGACGGCCGCCAGTAAGTCATCCACGTCGCCGGGCTCCTCGTAGTCGCTGACCAGCAGCACGTCGGCGTCGAGGACCTCGGCCACCTCGGGGTCGGTGAGGTCGACGACGCCGCCGGTGCGGACGTTGCCGCCGCCCTCGACGAACATTGCGTCGGCGTCCTCGGCGAGGTCGTCGTACGCTTCCGCGATGCGCTCGCGGAGTTCGTCGGCGTTCTCGCGGCCGCGGATGGCCCCTTCGATGAACGTGGGCGAGTAGACGATCGGCTCCATCTCGTGCATCTCGGCGTCGGTGCCGAGCAGTTCGCGCGCGAGCATGGGGTCCTCGTCGAGCGTCTTGCCGACGACGCTCTGGAGGCGCGTTCCCTTCGGTTTCATGTAGCCGACCTCGCGTCCGCGGTCGGCGGAGATTCGCGCAAGCGCGAGGGTGACTGCCGTCTTGCCGGTGCTCTCAGCGGTCGATGTGACGAGTAACGGGTTCATGACTGGGACTCCAGCTCCTCGGGGTCGACAGTGAGTCGCAGGTCGACGGCCCGGACCCCGTCGGGCGTCGCGACCAGTGGGTTCACGTCCAGTTCCACGATGCTCGGGAAGTCGGCGACCAGCTGCGAGACGCGCCTGACGGCGTCGACGATCGAATCGACGTCGACCGCTTCTCGACCGCGGGCGCCCCGCAACAGGGGCGCGGCATCGATCTCCTCGGTCATCTCTGCGGCCTCGTCGCGCCCGACGGGCGCGAGCCGGAAGGTCGTGTCCTCCATGATCTCGACGAACACGCCGCCGAGCCCGAACATGACCAACGGGCCGAACTGCGGGTCGGTGTGGCTGCCGACGATCGTCTCGACGGCGCCGTCCAGGTCGATCATCTCCTGCACCTGCACGCCCAGGATCGTCGCGTCGGGCTGGTAGTTTCGTGCCCGCGACACCAGGTCCTCGTAGGCGTCGGCGACCTCCTCGACCGGGACGCCGACCTTGACGCCGCCGATGTCGGACTTGTGGAGGATGTCCGGCGAGACGATCTTCATAACCACCTCCTCGCCGATCCCCTCGGCGATCCGCGCAGCCTCTGCGGGGTCGTCGACGACGGCGCCCTCGGGGGTCGGGATGCCGTAGGCGTCGAAGATCTCCATCGCCTCGACGCCGAGGCGGTTGTCCGACCGCTCGGTCACCGACGAGAGGATCTCGCGGACCCGCTCGCGATCGGCGTCGATCGGCTCGGGTTCGGGGTAGGAGCGACCCCGGACCTCGCGGTACTCCGCGAGCGACTCGAGGCCGCCGACCGCGCGCGCCGGGTCGAAGTACGACGGAACGCCGCGCTCGCGCAGCACGTCGCCGGCGTCGGCGAGTCGCTGTCCCCCCATCAGGCAGGCGGCCATCGGGACGCCGTGCTCGTCGGCGGCGTCGGCGATCATCTCGCCCAGTTCGCCGAAGTCCAGCGTCGCGGTCGGCGCGGTGATCACGACGACGGAGCCGACGTCCGGGTCCTGCAGCGCGATGTCGAGCGCCTCTCGGAAGCGGTCGACGCTCGCGTCACCGATCACGTCGACGGGATTGTACACGTTCGCCTCGTCGGGCAGCGCCTCACCGAGGCGGTCGATCGTCTTGTCGCCGAAGCTCGCGAGCCGGAGCCGCTCGGCGTCGCCGACGGCGTCGGTCGCCATCACGCCCGGCCCGCCGGCGTTCGTCACGACGGCGACGCCGTCGGAGTCGGGAACGTTGCCGCCGGCGAGTGCGCGGGCGGAATCGAACAGTTCCTGGACCGACTCCGCACGAAGCACACCCGCGGCATCGAGCCCCGCCTCGTACGCACGGTCGGAGCCGGCGATGGCGCCGGTGTGGCTGGAGGCGGCTTGTGCGCCGGCGTCGGTGCGGCCCGACTTGACGACCGTGACGGGCGTGTCGTCGGTCGCCTCGCGGGCGGCGTCGACGAACGCGCGACCGTCGTCGATGCTCTCCAAGTAGCCGACGACGACGTCCGTGTCGGGGTCGTCCCCCCACGCGCGAACGAAGTCAGTCTCGTCGAGGACTGCCTTATTACCGAGCGAGACGATGTCTTTGAACCCGATGCCCTCGTCTTTCGCCCAGTCGACGACCGCCGTGACGAACGCCCCCGACTGACTCATGAACGAAACGCCGCCCGCGGGCGGGGCGTCGGGCCCGAACGTGGCGTTGAGCCCACGTGGGCTCGACATCACGCCGAGGCTGTTCGGCCCGACGAGGTTGATCCCGTACTCGGTGGCGACCGACCGGAGCTCCTGCTCGCGGTCGGCGCCTTCGGCTCCCGTTTCGCCGAAGCCCGCAGTGAGCACGACGACGTTCCGGACGCCCGATTCGCCGCACTCGCGGACGACGTCGATGACGGCTCCCGGCGGGACTGCGACGACCGCCATGTCCGCGTCGGCGTCCGCGACTGCTCCGACGCACGACAGCCCCAGTACTTCGTCGCGGCTCGGGTTCACCGGCACGACCTCACCATCGAACTCAGCCAAGAGGTTCTCTGTCACCGCCCGGCCGACCGACCCCTCGCGGTCAGTGGCGCCGACGACGGCGACGCGACCCGGGGCGAACAGCCCCGTCAACGCCTCACCACCGTCGCCGGCGAGGGACGCGGCCGGCTCTCGATCACCGCTCATTGCCACCCTCGAATTGTCGTCGACCGGAGCGTCTGCCGGTCCTGCTCCCGAGTCGACGGCCTCGATCGGCCGAGCGCGTCGGAACTCGTCTTGGACACATCGTCACCGTCTGGCGGTTCGCGGTCACCGCACAAGAATCTGACCGCGGTTCCGACCCGTCGGGACCGACCGATGCACGTCGGACGTGCGCAGCAACCACCGCCGCCCGGTGCTGTCGACTCCATCAGGTCCGTCTCGCAGGTTAGCCGGTTAGTTACCGTCCAACGGGAGGGGATGGGAGTCCGCAAACCGGGTTAGCAGACGAATTCCAATAGCGTCTCCTGCCGGAGGTGTCAGTGGAGGTGAGATCAATGTCCGACAACCACAACGACGACTCGAACGGCGACGGCGGAAAAGCGACCTGAGGTCGCCCCAGGACTAGCATCGACACCTGACTACCAGACACCCCTTCGGGACGGGACCGCTCCTCATCCATCCCGCTCCACGTTTCGCAGGCAACCATGGTTCGATGACGCACCTGCGAACTGGTCCCCCGACGACCTGGCCCCAAACGCGTTCGCGCGTGTCCGTCACTCAGATATCCGGTTTTTCGAGCGACGACTCGTCCGCGCCGATCCGATCCGACTCGCCGACCGAACAGACACTCTGAGCGTCGCCGACTGAACGGACAGCTCGGACGTCACTAGGTCTGAAGTCTCCTCGACAGGCGACTGACTGGCGTAAAATAGCCGTAGACTGTCCGACTCAGTCGTCGTCCGCGTCGCCCGGCACACGACCGCTCGACCGCCCGTCGCGAGCGACGGTGTCCACGGCGACCTCATCCTTGACTGGCTCGTCGTCTTCGCCGTCATCTAGCCCCGCGATCCTGGCGGTCACCGGCGCCTTCAGGAACGTGACGAGCCGGTAGAGGTACCTCGTCATGTTCGTTCCGTCGAGGTGCATCTCGTAACACTCGCGCACCTCGTCGTGGTCGAGGAAGGGGAGCGCCCGAATCAACTCCTCCGAATCGTCGAGGGCGTTCTCGACGTAGTCCCGTTCGCGGACCAGTTCCGACTGGTTCCCCCACGGGTGGTGGTTCAGGTGCGTCGCCGGGACCGCATCGAACGGCGAGAGCTCCGCCAGCTTGTTCATCGGGACGTGTCCGAGGAGGTGGGTGAACCGCGAACGATCGACCGCCACGCCGCTGTCCGCGTGCGGGATCGCCGCGAGGTCGGCATCGAGTTCCCCGACGGCCGCGTTGACGACGGTTCGGCGCGTCTTGTACCGCGTCGGCATCGCGTCCCAGAGGTCGATCATCCTCCGGTCCAGCGTGGGGATCCGTAGCTCCAGCCCCTCGCGGAGACACTGCCTGAACAGCGGGTCGGTCGTCGCAGGGTAGTGGAGTCGTCCGTGCACGAAATCACGGAAGGAGTCGTACCGGACGCCGTACGCCTCGACGTCGTCCGCAGTGCGCCGGACGTTGCGGCGGGCGACGGCCGCGAGGTCCACGTCCGTGTCGAGGTACCCCGGAACGCGTGGCCCCAGCTCCTCGTGGTACGCCTCGACGGACGTGATCGGCAGCTCGAAGGGCAGTTCTCTGACACCGAGCGGTCCGAGGTCGACGTGCCTGACGGGGACGAACAGCCCCTTGTACATCGTGTCCATGAAGTGACCGGTCAGGAGTACGTCGACTTCCGAACGGATCTCCTCGATGAAGCCCTCGGCCCAGGCCTGGTTGAACAGCTGCTGGAAGTTCCAGTACTCCGGCGAGCGGTCGAGCACCCGGGCGTTGTAGTCCGGCCCCCGTCGGAGGAACCGGAACTCGATCCCCTTCTCCAGCGCGATTCGTTCGGCGACCCGAGCCTCCTTGCTCATCCAGTCGGCCATGTGGAAGGCCGTGACGTCGAGGTCGTCCGGAAGCGCCGCGAGCACCAGGCGGGCGTCGCTTCCCCCGCTCAGGAGAATCCCGTACTCCTTCGAGCGGTCACGCGTCAGCGCGGCCGTCGCCGCGCGGAACCGCTCGACGAACTCTCCGATGAACTCGTCGAAGCCGTCAAACTCCCCGGCTGTGGAGGGCCGCGGGCGCCAGTAGGTGTCCCGCTCGACGGAGTCGTCTCCGAGGTCGTACGTCGTGACCGTGCCCGGCTGGAGCGCTTCGACGCCCTCGAACGGCGTCTTCACCCCCAGCGGCCCGCCCCGCCAGGAGAGATGCTCTGCGACGTACTCGTCGTCAAACGCCAACGAGACCGCGGGGTAGCGGTCCAGCGACTGGACGTGCGAGGAGAACACGATCCCCCCGTCGTCCGCCTCCGTGACGTACAGCGGCCTCGTTCCCAGGCGGTCGGTGAACAGCGAGACGGTCGCCCGCTCGCGGTCGTACACGACCCCGAAGAAGTCACCGTTCAGGCGCTCGACGAACCCGAGTCCATGTTCCTCGAACAACCGCGCGCAGTACGCCGGCGCCGGCTCGTCGAGCGGCCGCGGACGGTGAGTCCCGTCGACTTCCTCGCCGAGGACGTTTCCCCACACCCAAATGAGGGCGTCATCCCCGGCCGGTCGGCCGGGATTCTCGCCCGAACGACTTCGGTGTCTGACGCTACGGAGACGGATCTTGTCGTCCTCGTATCGGTCTATCCGCTCGTCGCCCGTTCGAACGAGCGTGTCCGACAGCCCGTCGATCGGGTGCTCGCCGCCGATGACGCCGCATGCTCCGACCATCGGCTGCGCGGTGTCGGAGTCGTCACATAAGTACGCGTCTGGTAACCCGATCAGGGCCCGCTCCGCGCGGACGATGACCGAGCGTGCTGGTCACTCGCTCCGCGTCAGTCGCCGACTAATTAACCGACAGAGGGTACCCATCGCGGATAGATGACGCGGGCGATCGACCCCCGCCCGTCAGCCATCCGGAGACACCGATGAGAACCACACCGGCGACGGACCAGATCCCCTCATGACCGACTCGACTCCGCCCGAGGACCACGACGCCGTATCGAATCGCGAGAAGCTCGCAGCGATCCGCGAGGTAATCGAATACCGACCGTCCCTCGCCGTCGGGATCGTCGCACTGAGCGTCCTCGTGGGGGCGATGGAGGGGATCGGCCTCGGCTTCATCCTCCCGATCGTCACCGTCCTCCAGGATGGAGGCGGCGACCCGTCGGGGGCGACGCGGCTGTTCCTCGATGCGTACGCACTCCTCGGGATTCCGTTCACCCTCGAGTACATCGTCGCCGGCGTCGGTGGCGTCCTCGCGGTTCGGTACGCCCTCGGTGTGTGCGTCGCCTGGCTGGCGGCGATACTCAACGCGGGGTACAGGCGGCACCTCCGGGTCGAGAGCTACGACGCGGCGCTCGACGCACGGACGGCATACTTCGACGAGCACGGCTCGGACGAACTGCTGAACGCCGTGCTAACTCAAACGAGCTATGCCAGCCGCGCGATCACGCGGATCGTTCGCGCGGTCAAGACGACGCTCGTGTGTGCGGCTTACGGGTTCATCGCGTTCCTCTTAGCACCGCGACTGATGGCCGCGACCGGCGTCGTCCTGATCTCGTTCATGTTCGTCAGCCGGTACGCCTTCGAGTCCGGCTACGGCGTCGGCGACCGCATCGCCCGGGCCAACGAGCGCGTCCAGTCGGTTCTCCAGGCGGGGATCCAAGGGATCCGAGAGGTGAAGTTGTTTGGCTTGGAGAGCGAACTCCGCGCGGAGTTCCGGGAGGCGGTTGACCGCCACACGCGGGCGTCCATCCGGAAGCAGCGCGACCAGACAGCGCTCGCGAACCTGAACCAGTTCTTCGCCGCCGCGACGGTGTTCGGGCTGATATACCTCGGCGCGCGGGTCGCATCGCTCTCGTTGGCAGGCCTCGGGGTCTTTCTGTTCGCGATGTTCCGGCTGGCGCCCCGGCTCAGTTCGCTCAACGGGCTCGCGTACGACATCGACAACGACCTGCCGCACCTCGTCCGGACGCGTGCGTTTCTCGCCCGACTCCGGGGAGACCGTGAGGATTGGGGCGACGAATCCGTCGACTCGCCGGTCGAGCGCGTCGAGTTCCGCGGGGTCGGCTTCGGCTACTCGACGGGAGACGGGACAGTGCTCCGGGACGTCTCTTTCGCCGTCGAGCGCGGCGAGTTCGTCGCCTTCGTCGGCCCCTCCGGCGCCGGGAAGTCGACGATCGCGTCGCTCCTGGCCGGGCTCTACCGGCCGAACGAGGGTGATATCAGCGCCGACGGCGTCCCGATCGAGCGGTTCTCCGTCGACGAATGGCGCGACCGCGTCGCGGTTGTGGGCCAGACACCGCACCTGTTCAACGAGACGCTGCGGTACAATCTGACCGTCGGAAACCGGGATGCCTCCGACGCGACGGTCGCGGAGGCGTGCCGGATCGCGCGCGTCACCGAGTTCCTCGACGACTTGCCCGACGGGTACGACACGGTGCTCGGCGACGACGGCGTCAGGCTCTCGGGCGGGCAGCGCCAGCGCGTCGCCATCGCCCGCGCCCTGGTGACCGACGCCGACGTGGTGGTTCTCGACGAGGCGACGAGCGAGCTCGACAGCCACCTCGAAGCGGAGGTGCACGCGGGGATCGAACGGCTCGACCGCGACTACGCAGTCGTCGGGATCGCTCACCGCCTCTCGACGGTCACCGATGCGGACGCGATCCACGTGATGGAAGACGGCGCAATCGTCGAGTCCGGCACTCACGCAGAACTCGTCACCGACGAGGGCGCGTACGCGGACCTGTACGCCGCCCAAATGGAGCAGCCGTCCGGGGCAACTCTCGGTGCTGGCGGCTGAGACGGCTCGGGTCTCGGGTCCGATCAATCGCATGACCGGTCAAGGGTTGTTGAGGAGAGACACGAGCGGGGCGACAGCGCCGACGAGTGGACGGTGGCGAGTCAACGGAGTCTGTCACACGCTCGCGGCAGAGTGTGCACGACCGCGCCTCAGACGGGTCCTCGCCGCCCCCCGCCGAACCGGAACCCCTCGGCCGTTCACAGCGAGCGGAGGCACCGACCGGTGCGTACTGCCCCGCGGCGACACGATCGTCACGCTCGATCGTTTGTGACCGGCGCGAAATCGTGGGACTACGGCCGACCGCGTGCAGTGGTCACATGGTTCGGAGCGGGTCGAAATCTTAGCGTTTATTAGTGGCTGCCCCCCGAGCGTTGGTACGACGAACACCATTCACGCGGCCCACCAGCGCAGGTGACGCCGTCGCTTTCCTCACCTCTCACAATGACTTCGTCCACGACCGACGAACTCGTCGAGACGTTTCTCAGGTACCAACACCTGTTCGTACTGACCGCGCCCGTGCTGTTCGTCCTCGGAGTGTACACCGGGGCGCCGACGCCCGCGGACGCCGGCGCGAACTACTGGTTTGAGTACTGGTGGCTCCTCCCGGTGTTCATGCTCGGGGCGACGATCGTGAACACGGTCGGGATCAGCGGCTCCGCGCTGTTTGTGCCGTTCCTCATCTTCCTGTTCCCACTGGTCGCACAGCCGCTTTCTCCCTCCGAGATCGTGCTCGTGGGGCTCGTCAGCGAGTCGTTCGGCCTCTCCAGTTCGGCGCTGGCGTTCGTCCGCTACGGGCTCGTGGACCGTCGGCTCGCGGTCTCGCTCGTGGTCGGCGGGCTCCCGTTCGTCGTCGGAGGTGCGCTGGCGTCGTTCGTCATCCCCGAGACGGTCTTCTACGGACTGCTGGGGATCGCGCTGGCGGCGGCGTCGTATCTGCTGTTCCGGGCCGACCTCGGACATGGCGACCACGCCGACGACGCTCAAGAGGAGATGGAGGCCGGAGCCGACGCCGAGGCGGTCGCCGACGGCGGCGGTCACGATCTCCCCGACGACGACGACAAACCCGGCCCGGCCGGCGTCGAGACGGACGCCGACGGGACCGTCACACGCGTCGACAACGACGGCAACGAGTACACCTACGACCGCGCCGGCTACCTCGAACGGTTCGGTAACTACAGCGTCGGCGGCGCATTCCAAGGACTGGCAGGCTTCGGGATCGGCGAGTTGGGGATCATCTCGATGCTGCGCACGAACGTTCCGGTCCGGGTCGCCATCGGGACGAACCACATCGTCGTGGCCGTGACCGCAGTCATCGCGTCGCTCGTTCACGTCTTCGGCGGCGCGTTCGTCGACGTGGGCCACGCGCTCGACCTGCAGAACGTGCCGTGGAACATGGTCGTGTTCACCGTCCCCGCGACGGTGATCGGCGGCCAGATCGCTCCGTACGTCTCCACTGCGGTCGACACCAAAACGATCAAGACGGGCGTCGGGATCCTCTTTGCGGTGATCTCGGTGGCGCTGTTCGGCATGGCGACCGGGGTCGCCTGATCGGCGGGGGTCCACCCGCGACCGGGGCGGTCCCCCGGTCGGAATCCCGAGTCACCGCCGCTTTTCCGTCCGCCGGAGAAACATGTAACCATGTACGACGACCTGCTCGTGCCGACCGACGGCAGCGACGGCACCGACGCCGCCATCGAGCACGCCAACGCCCTCGCGCGGGCGTTCGACGCGACCGTGCACGTGCTTTCGGTGGTCGATACCCGAAACCGATTCGAGAGCCCGTCGGCGGGTGTCGCCGCGGAAGCGTGGGTCGACGCCGAGCGCGAGCGCGCCGAGGAGGCGGTCAAACGCGTCTCGGCCGCGATCCCCGACGACATCGACGCCGACCGCACGATCCGCGAGGGAACGCCGGTCTCGGAGATCACCGCCTACGCCGAGGAGGCCGACGTAGACGCCATCGTCATGGCGACCCACGGTCGCAGCGGACTCGACCGGTATCTGGTGGGGAGTGTAACCGAGAAGGTCGTCCGCTCCTCACACGTCCCGGTGCTCACGGTCTCACGACGGGAGGGTCCCGGCGACCCCGACCGCTCCTGACCCGAGGAGTAGTCTGACCGACGAGACCGCTCAACACCACTCGCATTCGCAGTGGCGTTCACACACCGGGTTAGTACAGTCCGCGTTCCGCGCCGCACAGTACTCTCGCCCGTGCTCGATAAGCAACACGTGCATCGGGTAGGTGAGTTCGTCCGGGATCACGCTGTCGAGCACGTCGTGGGCGCGGGCGTTCGACGCCGACTCCGGGACGAGCCCGAACCGCTTGGACACGCGCTCGACGTGCGTGTCGACGGCCATCGTCGGCTTCCCGAAGTGGAAGTTGAGAACGACGCTCGCGGTCTTCGGTCCGACGCCTTTGATCTCGGTGAGCCACGCCTTCGCCTCCTCGGTGCCCATCGCGTCGAGAAACGCCAGCGAGTACGCGCCGCCGGTCTCCCCGCGGATCGCCGCGAGCGCCCGCTGGATACGCGTCGCCTTCGTTTGTGCGAGACCGGCGACGCGGATCGTCTCCGCGAGTTCGTCCGTGGGAGCAGACTCGATGGCGTCGAAGTCCGCGTACGCCGAGAAGAGGCTCTCGGCGGCCCGCTCGGTGTTCGTGTCTGCGACGTTCTGCGAGAGGATCGTCGTCAGCAGTTGCCGGACGCCTTCGCCCGGTTCGGCGTCGCTGTCTGCGCCGTGGGCGTCGCTGCCGCCGACTGCGCCGTGTACCTCGACCAGATCCCCGTGGAGATCGCGGACGGCCGCCTCGTCCCAGTTCGCGTCCTGACTGGACATACCGACTGTCGGTACCCGCACCGCTTCAACGCCGCGGCCGCGGAACGCGCTGGCCACCGGATCGGCCAGCGATCAGGACTCGACCGGCGCGGGCCACGGTGCCCTCGGCGGAGCCTCCGAGCGAGCCGACAGGGGGAGTGCCCGAACGAAATCGACAATATTTACCGACTATGTCGAGCAATCGCAATTGGGCCGGTTCCGTCCGCGATCCGATCGGGATTGGCCCGGTTGACACCACCACTGGACGGGCGATCGGCCATCGCCCATCCGGTGTTTCGGGCGACCGGTGTCGAGCGCGATCTTACCGTCCCCGTCGTCGAACCGCCAGCCCCGCGGCCGCCAGCAGGATCCCGATCAGCGCCGGGGCCGGGCCGAATCCGGGCGTCTCAACAGCGGTGCGAAGTTCCCCAACCCGGGACTGCGCGTCGGCGGCGTCGTTCGCAGCGCCGGAGTCGCTCGACGCCGCCGTCGTGTCCGTCCCGCGCACGCGGATCGTCGCACTCGCCGAGGCCTCTCGATCCCGTCCGTCGCTCAGCGTGCCCGCCACCGATCCCTCGCCCGCGGCGTCGGCCGACACAGCCACGACCACAGTGAACTTCAGCGTCTCGCCGGGATCGACCGCCGTCCATAGCCACTCGTTCGTCGAGTTTCGGTACGCCGCGTCGGTGCCCGACCACGAGTCGACCGTCCACCCGTCGGGCAGCGGGTCCAACGCCAACACCGTTCCGGGCGCGACTTCACCGCCGGCGTTCTCGACGGTCACGCCGATCTGCACCGTCTCGCCGGGTTCGACGGTATCGCGAACCGGATCGATCGAGAGCCCGAGCCCCCCGTTGGACTGGGCCGCGACCGGTGCAGTCGTCGCCGCGGCAACGACCGTCAGCGCGACGATCGCCGTGTACAGCCACCGCGTACCGTATCCGCTCTCGGCCGAGCGATCACACATTCGAGCCGCCTCCGTTCGCCGCGACCCATTCGGTGACGAGCCGTTGAATCGTCTCGGTGTCGACAGTTTTCCCGCCCGTTCCGGGCACCTGCGTGTCGTTCGACCAGTGGGTGATCGCGGTCCTGATGTCGGTCGCGTCGAGTTCCCCCGAGCCGCCGCCCGAGATCGCCTCGCGGACGGATTGGGCCGTCTCTCGAACGTCGAATGTCTCGCTCACCGACTCGACGACCGAGCCATCGGCCTCCAGCGCGACCGTCACGGAGTGCGAGCCGGCCCGCTGACCGGTGAACTCGACGGTCACCTCCGTTCGGTCGCCGCCGGCGAGCCGTCCCACGTCAACCGAGGAACGGTTCGGCTTGATTCCATCGTCGGCGTCGACGCTCACCGAGAGGGCGGCTGACTCGGCGTCGCCGACGTTGCCGACGGTCGCGACCATCTCGACGCTCGTCCCCTGCGTCAGCTCCTCGGGCGCCGTGCTCCCGAGAATGCTGGGGGACGCGGTGAGCGACGCCTCCGAGGTGACCGACGAGACCGTGTCCGAGGCTTCGTCGATGTCACTCTCGGTCCGACGGACTTGGTCGGTCGTCTCGACCAGCGCCGATCCCTCCTGGGTTCCCTCGAAGAAGTTCACCGCGTCGACGAGAAAGCCCGTCCGCGTCAGATCAGTCTGGGCGGCGGCCCGGGTGAACGCGAGCAGTTCCTCCCGCTCGGACTCGGTAAGCGTCCCTTCCTCGATGGCCGTCATCGCGCGCTGGGTGCGAGCTTGGAACTCCTGCCCGTCGCGCTCGTAGGCGTCGGCGATCTGTCCGAGAATGGTTCGGGCGAGGACTCGCTCGTCGTTCTCGACCGCCGTCCGGAAGTCCGTCAGTAGGGAGTCGACGCTCGATTCGGTGTCGTCGATTCGAACGGCGTACTCAATAGCCTCGGGAAGGTCGCCGCCCTCAAGCGCGCTCCTGTACCGCTCGAACAGATCTGGGATGGCTGTAGATGTGTCCTGCATCGGTTACCCCCTGATGGCGTTGAACAAGCCGAGATGGTGTGTCACGTTGATCTTCACGAGCGCGCCGATCCCCCCGCCGGTCGCGAAGGCGTCGACGACGCCGCCGGCGACGAACAGGACGACCGAGCCGATCGTCTTCGCGACCTCCCAGAGGCTGGGATCGTTCCAGAGCCGATACACCGATTCCGTCAACGAGAACGAGTCGCCGAACTCCTTGGCATCCTCGATGATCCCTTGGGTGTCCTCGGCCTCGCTCGCGATCGAGTGTGAGGCGTCGGTCGCCGCGGACATGGCCGCGTTCGTGTCGCCCCGGAGGCCGTTCTCGGCCACGCGCTCGGGCGTGAGGTACGCGTAGAAGAAGTTCAACCCCGCCTCCAGCGACGCGGGCGTCGAACCGACGAACGACCCGGCCAGCGGGGTCACTCCGGTCGCCATCCGCGTCTCCGCGTAGTACTGGATCGACGTCGCCACCGAGTCGATGACCCGTTGGGCGGCCTCCTCGACGGCTTCGTTGACGGCCGCGACCGTGTCCAGCCCCCCGTTGACGATCTCCCCGACGATCGTGTTCGCCTCGTAGTTGATCTTCGACATCGCGTCGATCTTCCGACCGAGCATGCCGGTCAAGATCGTCTTCACGGCGTCCTTGGCCTTCGACTTCGCTGTCGAGAGCACCGCCTTCGTCCCGAGCCCAACGCCCTTGGATACCTTCTTCGCGATCGAGACGACGGTCAACAGCAGTTCCATCGACGTGTTGATCGTCGGGAGCGCCATCTCCTGCGTGAGATCGACCCGGTTCCCGCTCAACTCCTCGGCAGGGCCGATGTGTTCGAGGGTGTCTTCAGTGACGCTCAGCCCCGAGTCCAGCCGGCGGATCGCGTCTATCGCGGTTCCCTGCTCGATTTCGCCGCGTTCGACGGCGTCGGTGAACGCCCTGTTCGCCTGTTGGGCCTTGGCGGTGGCGCCGAGGTTCGCGACGGAGATCTCGTCGACACGCTCGGCAGTCTTCAGGTGTGCCGACTTGAGCGAGCTCAACGGGTTCTCGGTGACAGTGATCGTTCCGCTGCTCGTGGCCTTCGCGCCGGCCGCGTCGACGACGGTGAGCCGGACTGTGTACTCCCCCGGCGACTCGTAGGTGTACTCGACGGCCTGGCCGGTCGCGTCGCGGGTCCCGTCCCCAGTCAGGTCCCATCGGTACTGTTGGATCTCCCCGTCCGGGTCGTTGCTCGCCGAGGCGTCGAAGCGGACCGTCTCGCCGGCCTGCGGCTCCGCGGTCGAACTGTCGAACACCGCCGAGGGAGGCTCGTTCTCCGGCTCGGCGACCGACAGCGTCCGTTCAGTCGAACCGACAGTGCCCTCGCCGTCTGTGACCCAAAGGGTGACTGTCACGTCGCCGGCCTCCTCGAAGGTGTATTCGACCGACTGTCCCGTGGTGTCGACGCTTCCGTCTCCGTCGAGGTCCCACTCGTAGCGTGCGATCGACCCGTCCGGGTCCTCGGCGGCCGAGGCGTCGAACGTGGTCGCGGAACCCGCGACCGGCGGCGACGGGGTAGCCTCGAACGCCGCGGTCGGCGCCCGGTTCTCGGCTTCACCGACGGAGACCGACCGTCTGGTCCGGTCGGTCGCGCCGTCGTCGTCGGTGACTCTGAGGGCGACGTCGAACGTTCCCGAGTTCTCGACCGTGCGCTCGACGATCCGTCCGGTCTCGTCGTAGTCGCCGTCGCCGTCGAGGTCCCACTCGTAGCGTCGGATCGAGCCGTCCGGGTCCTCAGCGCCCGAGGCGTCGAAGGTGAGCGTGTCGCCGACGGTCGGGGACTGCGGCGCGATCTGAAACGAGGCCGACGGCGCGGTGTTTCCGCTTCCGACCGCGACGGTCCTCGTCGTCACCGCCGTGGCGCCGTCGTCGTCCGTCACCCGGAGCGACACCGGATACTCGCCGCCGCTGTCGTACGAGCGCACGACCGTCTCGCCGGTCGCATCGTAGTCGCCGTCGCCGTCGAGGTCCCACGCATAGCCGACGACGGAGCCGTCGGCGTCACTCGCGTCGCTGGCGTCGAACACGACGTCGTCGGCGACGGTCGGCGACGAGGGTGCAAACTGGAACGCCGCCTCCGGCACCTGATTTCCGCCGCCGACCGCCTTCGCGACGACCGAGTCCCAGTACGTCGTGAAGTCGCCACTGCGAACCGTGAGATACGAGAGGTCAGTCTCCCAACTGGCCGCGTCGACCGTCGTCGTCCCCCCGCTCGACCCGCCATCGAACTCATACTCCAAGGTCACCTCACCCGCGGTGGCGTCGTACTGGTAGGTAATGTCGTAGCTGATCCACTCGCCCGGTGAGAACGTCCCGACCTCGCCGCCACCGGCCGCCCGGAGCGTTCCGTCGCGGTGCATCGTGAGGAGGGTCCGATTCGACCCATCAGACCATCCGCCGCCGGCGTCAGTCCGCAACTGGACCCGTGCGTAGCGCTTGTCGTGGCAGCCGAACGACCCGGCTGCACCCGGGAGGACGGCCCCCGAGAACCGCACCGCCGTCTCGCCCGGATGGCCGCCGATCGGCGCGTTCGCGATCGCCTCCCAGCAGCCGCCGTGTCCTCCCTTGAGCCGTAACGATCGGCCACCGCTGTGTGACCGCTCGCTGACAACCGCCTGTTCCGTGGCTCCGTCCTTCCGCCATCCTCCTGGGTAGCCGCCGACGGAGACGGACTCGAAGTCTTGGTCGAGCCCCGAAAACGACGCGCGTCCGACGGTCGTCCCGCCGACGGCGACCGACGCGGCGGCTCCGAGCCCCAGGAAGGCCCGCCTGCCGAACTGTCGATTCATACCGATTTAGATACATATTCGACATATATAGTTGTCTGATTATACATGAATTACCTTCACGAAATGATTCGTGCGTTGTCGACTATCCGTCCTCCGCTACGCCCCCGCCGGCGGGCCTGTAGACGGTTTGAGAACTCCTGCGGGAACGCGACGCGTGCTTTTTGTATCCACGAACGCAACGTTGAGTACTCGCTTCAATGGAACCTGAGCCTCCGGTCGCATCGGACGACTTCTACCGCGCCCTCGTCGAGAACACGGCGGAGGGAATGTTGACGATCGACGAGGAGAGCACGATCAGGTACGCGAATCCCGCGATCGAGGACCTCCTCGGCTACTCGCCCGAGGAACTCGTCGGCAGTTCGAAGATGACGATCATCCCCGAGCGCCTCCGTCCCGTCCACGCGGAGGCGCTCGCTCAGTACGTCGAGTCTGGCGAGCGGAACATCGACTGGGACGGCATGGAACTCCCCGCGCTTCACAAGGACGGGACGGAAGTGCCGACGCTGATCAGCCTCCGCGAGCACACGCACGACGGGGAGCGATACTTCACCGGTATCATCAGGGACATCTCCGAGCAGCGCGAACGGGAGGCGCAACTCAAGGACCAGAAGGACCGGCTCGACGACTTCGCCGACATCCTCGCACACGACATCCGCAACCCGCTGTCGGTGGCGCGGGGGTACACCGATCTGGCACGACAGGAACACGACGCGCCCGAACTCGAAACCGTCGCCGGCTCGCTGGAGCGGATCGAGAAACTCGTCGAGGACGTCCTCGCGCTGTCGAAGGAGGGACGCTACATCGGTGAGACCGAGCCCGTCGAGATCGGGTCGTGCGCCCGAGACGCGTGGGGAAGCGTTCACGCGGACGGCGCGTCGCTCGTCGTCGGAATCGGCAACGAAACTGTCGTGGCCGACGAGAGTCGACTCCGCGGGCTCTTCGAGAACCTCTTTCGCAACGCGGTCGACCACGGCGGCGAGTCGGTCACTGTTCGGGTCGACCAACTCTCCGACGGCGACGGGATCTACGTCGCCGACGACGGCCCGGGGGTGCCCGCGGAGGACCGCGAAACGATCTTCGATCGCGGATTTTCGACGCGGGACCGGGGAACTGGATACGGTCTTTCGATCGTCCGGCAGATCGCCGAGGGGCACGACTGGACTGTCTCGGTCACCGACGACGAGACCGGGGGCGCCCGGTTCGAGCTCCGCGGGCTCGATATCCGATCGTAAGCGCGAGTCGATCCCGCATGGCTCCGTCTCACCGACCTCCGTCTCACCGGCCTCCGTCTCATTCCGTTTTGTCGCTCAGGCCGCGAATCGCTAGCGTTCGACGGTTTCGACGCCGGTCACCTCGAACCGCGCTCCGCCATCCTCGCTCTCGACGACGTCGATCTCCCAGCCGTGTGCGTTCGCGATCTCTCGGACGATGTACAGCCCGTATCCCGTGCTTTCGTCGTCAGTAGTGTATCCGACTTCGAAGGCGGTGTCGCGCTCGTCGTCGGGAATCCCCGGGCCGTCGTCGGCAACGTAGAACCCTCCAGGGATGTCGCCGACGGTGACACGGACGGCGTCTCCACCGTGTTTCACCGCGTTTCCGAACAAGTTCTCGAGGAGCTGTTTGAGCCTGCTCGGGTCGGCACAGAGGGTCTGGTCGGTCTCGATGCGCAGTTCCGCCTGCGCGGTCTCCGTGTGGGTCCAACACGCCGAAACAGTCGCCGCGAGATCGACGGGTTCGACGTCGCCGTCGTCGTGTCCCTGTCGTGCGACCGCGAGCGACTCCTCGAGCAGCGACAGGGCTCGCTCCACCGCGCTCGCGGCGGGATCGAGGTGGTCTGAGTCCGTTTCACTGCGAGCCAGTTCGAGTCGGCCTTGTGCGACGTTGAGCGGGTTGCGGAGGTCGTGTGAGATCAGCCCGGCGAACTCGTCGAGATGCTCGTTCCGACGGCGCAGTTCCTGCTCTCGCTCGACCCGATCGAGCGCCGCCGTTACCGCTGTCGCTAGGATCTCGATGAACATCTTGTCCGGTTCATCGAATGCGTTCGGCTCGGTCGACGAGACGATGAACACGCCGTGATCGTCGAGCGGGTACACGACCACGCTCCGACTCGGCGTCTCCTCGGCGAGGCGTTCGTGCGTTCGAATGTCGTCAATGTGTTGCGGCGTTCTGCTGTCGAACGCGGCCCAGACGACTTCTCCCGCGATGTCGCCGTCAAGTCCCCGTTCGTACATCGGAGGCTGGTCGAAGGCCGACTCCACGGAGTCGGCGTACGCGACGATCTCGAGCCGCTGACCGCCGTCGCGGACGAGGTGAACTCCGCTCAGCTGAGCGCCGAGAACGTCGCTTGCGGTCCCGACGGCGATGTCGGCGATTTCCTCCGCCGTGGTCGCGTGCATCAGTCGCTGGGTGTGCTTTTGGAGTTGTTCGAGCACGGTCTCGCGCTCGATTCGGTGCAACACCGCAGTCGCGTGCTCGGCGAGCGTCCGTGCCATGGACACGTCGAGATCGTCGAACGCGTCGCGCTCGGGAGCGCCGACGAGGAGCACACCGTGGTCCGCCAGGGGGAGTGCCATTTCGCTGCGGATCGGCGTGTCGGAGTTGTATCGGTCGGGGGCGTCGGCGATGTCGTCGTAGACCTTCGGCTCGCCCGTCACGTACGCCTGTCCGGCGATTCCCTCGCCCGGGTCGAACGTCGGCGGGGCACCAACCATCGCTTCGGTTTCGTCCGTCCACGCGACCGGGACGAGTCCCCCCTCGCGATCGTCGTAGAGGTGGACGCCGTTGTACGGGAGGTCGAGGACGTCTCGGAGGGCGTCGCCGGTGATCGCTGCGACTTCGCTTGGACTCGTCGCCTCGACGAGTGTCCCGGTCGCGGCGTGCAGTTCTTCGATGGCCCGTGCTCGACGCTTGCGATCGGAGATATCGACGTGCCATACGTACCACCCGGACGCACGGTCACCGTCGGTTCCCCAGGGGATTCCACTCAAGAGGAACTCCCGTTCCCCGTCGGCCGTCTTTCGAACGACCTCCTCGAGGATCGGTTCCCCGGCGGCGATCCGCGTTCGGAGCGCCCGATGTTCGGCCATCCGATCGGCGGGAACGACAACGTCGGCGATGTCGGCGCCGATAACTTCGCTTGCCTCGTGTCCGAACGCCTCCTCGAACGCCGTGTTGACGTCTCGGATCCGGTGGGTCTCGCCGCCGTCCAGGATCTCCCCCTCGATGACCGGGGTCGGAGCGTTGGCGAACATTGCCCGGCGCCGGTTCCGCTCCTCGCGCACTCCATCGCGAGCTTCGAACGACCGCAGCGCGTGGTCGACGGTGTCCGCGACTCGGTCGAGGCGATCGAGCTCGGAACGATCGATCGTCCCACTGCGGTCGGCGGTCACCACGAGGACGTCGTCGCTCGCGTCCGCAGAGCCGAACGGAAGCGCCGCAAGTTCAGCGATGTCAGCGGGCCACGCGGCGTCGTCTGCAGACGAGTCCGCCCGAATCGCGGATTCTTCGTCGACATCCACAGTTGAACCGACAACGGCTCGACCCGCCTCTAGTGCGTCGCTCGCGACGCTTGCGGCGATCGATCTGAGGCCGTCGCCGTCGCGGTCGTCCCGTGGATCGTCTTCGCGGGCAGTCAAAGAATCGTGAGTACTGTGTTCCAGCGATCGAAACGCGATATCGCCCCCGTCGCCGGCGGCGTCCACTACCGCCATCCCCGCAGCCGTGAACGGGCCGGTGTCCACGAGGGTCTCACAGACGCGATCGGCCGCCTCGTCAACGGTCGACTCGCGGACGATCGCCTCGCTCACCTCGCTCGTGAGCGCGTGACGACGAGGTGTTGTGGACGACTGACCAGCGGCACGGTAGCGGCCGACCGCGGACCTGAGCCGCTCAGCGGCACGCTCGTGTCGGTCCGGTCCTGCGCTCTTCGGGAGGTACTCTGTCGCGCCCGCGGCGTACGCGTCGCTCTCGACGTGGTCGTCCCCCTCGTTGGTGTAGATGACGAACGGAAGCAGCGGGTGGTCGTCGCGAACCCGTTTGAGCACCTCGATCCCGGATTGGTCCGGCAGTGCGTACTCGGCGACCACACAGTCGAACGGCTCCGTTGCGAGCCGTTCGAGACCCTCCTCCGCGGTAGTGGCGGTCTCGACAGTAGCCACGTTCGCGTCCGCGAGAGCCGTCGTAGTCAGCGGAGCGGCGTCGGGATCGCCGTCGACATGGAGTACGCGCATCCGACCGACCATCCTACTGGATACTCATTCGATCACGACGATATATAGTTTCGGTAACAATACTGGATGTTGATTCTCTCAGTAAACCGTCGGACGCAGCGGTCAGGGCTCTCCATTCCGTTCCCACTGGTGCGTTCGTTTGTCAGCGGACCCCTCCCCAGTGAACACCGACAGCGTCGTAGCGAACGTCACCGTCCCATCGGTGGCCGACTGTGCCACTGGCGTGTCGGGAACCGCAACGGCGTACGGATCGACAGCGTGGCCGGCGGCGTCTGTCAGGTCCTCGTAGAGGGCGTCGTGTGCCGCAGAGAGCGCGACGAACGCGGTCGGAGACTCACCACTCTCGACCAACGGTGGGGCGCAGTCGTCGGCTCCAGGAACGACAACCGGCCCGGGAAGCTGACCGGCGTCATAGCGGAGTCGGATTTCGATCCGATCGACGTGAACGGAGAACTCGACATGACATCCGGGGGAGACGGGCCACTCACTCGTCTCAGATCCGTCGGCGTCGTGCGCGACTGCACGGCCGACCGTTCGGGCGATGTCGCGCTTGTCGTCGTCCGAAAGCGGCGATCGCTCCCGGGCGGCGATCGGCGCGTGTTCCCGATTCGGGGACACCATATGCGGCGGTCGCGGTACCGACACAAAACCGTTGATGCCCGAGTATCACCCGCGAAAGCGTCAAGGCCGATCCCTATCGCCGGCCCGTGCGGTTTTGCTCATGCCGGCCCCAACTTCGCGTATGGAGGTTCACGTGTACGGACCGCTGCGCGCTGCGACGGGGTCCAAACGCATCGATATCGAGCCGTCGGGAGACACGGTCCGCGCAGTCCTCGATGCGCTGTGTGCGGCGTACCCGCGTGCGGAGTCACAGCTTCTCGACGGTTCGGGCTCGTTGCGTCCGAGCGTTCGCGTGACCGTGGACGGTGATCGGGCGTCCCTCGACGATACGTGCCCGTCGGGCAGCGAAGTACGGGTGTTCCCTGCGATGCGTGGGGGATCGTGACCCGCTTCGGAGTCAAACTCCAGGGCACTCTGTCATGACCGCGTTGTCTCACGGAGACGGACGCTAGAGGCCGTACTGTGTGCGCACGGTCTCCGAGAGTCCGACATCGTCCAGTTTCTCCATGGGGACGAGCATGGAGAGCTGGACGACGCCCGGCAGGCGAGCGATCTCGACGCCGCCGGTGAACGTGCAGCGTCCCCGAACCTCCCCTTCGGTCATGTCGAGGAGGTCGCCGGCGCGGTCGAACGCATTCTCGGTCGCGTCGTTGATCGTCGCGCCGGAGCCGACGATCTGTATCGGCGCGGCGTCGTGGAGTTCGTCCACCTCGTACTCGTCTGCGACGGCCTGCCCTGCCTCCCGTTCGGCGTCCGTGTACGGTTTCGCGATGTGCGGGAGGTCCTCCTCGTTGGGTAGCAGAATCGGCCCGCCGAGGTCCAGGTCCTTGATCACCTCGACTTCCAACTCTGTGCGCCCGCTCACGTCGGTCGTGTGTAAGGAGAGCTCGCCGTCGCCCTGGTTGGCGTGCAGATCGCCGACGTAGAGGCCGGCGCCCTCCACACGGACGGGGCAGATCAGCGTCGCGCCAGGCCGGACGTCGTTGGAGTCCATGTGGCCGTCGGTGCGCGCCTCGAGTTCTGACTCGTCTTCGAGCCCCCAGTCGTGGCTCGCGCCGATGAGGAACTGCCCGAAGTCGCCGGCGTTGTGGGAGTCGGGGAACTCTCGAACGGGCGTGGTTCCGATGTTGCCGATGAAGGGACGAAGCCGCCCGAGCGCGCCGGGCATCTCGTCGGGACCGTACAGCAAGATCGGGTGCTGTCTGGAGTTCTCGGGCAGCGCCATCGCCTCGTCGGCGTTCTCCGCGAGGCGTTGAGCGCCGTCTTCGTCGACGGTGACCCCGACGGTCTTCGAGTCGTCGAAGGCGACGGTGTAGCCGTACTCGAACCCGAACGAGGAGGCGTTCGCGCCGCACTCGGCACACCGGATCGCGTCCTCGCCGGTCCCCTCAACCACACTCTCGGGCCAAGGTGTGCCGCACTCGGGGCACTTGTGATCGACGAACGGGTCGTCGCCGAAGGCGCCCTCGCGCTCAGCCATACTTCCCGTACTGGTAGCCGCGCTCGTAACTTCCACATCCTTAATCCGGACGACGAGCGCATCGCCGGGTTCTGCGTTCTCGACGCGGATCGGTCGGGTCACCTCGTGACCGCCCTTGAATTCGGGGGTAATCATCGGTCCCCAGCACGCCGCCGGCGTGTGCGTTCGGACCGTTCCGCCGTCCGCAACGGTTCCCGCCCACTCCTGGTCGGGACCGACGAGTCCGAGCGTGAACGTGTCCACGTCAAGGGCTTCTTGTATCTGTTGGGACATCCGATCGTGTCTATGTGTGCCAATCGCATAAGCATCCGCGACGAGTAACCGATCGCCGCGGGGGACTGCCGGCCACCGAGCGACGTCGGTCTTCCAGAAGCGTGAGCCGCCCGATCGGGTACCCTCGTCCGTCGAGATCAGGAGTGTAGTACCCGTTATGCCGGCGGACGAAGCGCTGATCGACTCGGGTGAGGTCCGATAGTGAGACCGCTTGTCCGGCGGCTTTTCAGCGTCTCTTTCGGAGATCTTCCGCCCGAAGCTCGCCTTTCGCGTGCCAGGTCCGCGGTCGGAACGCGACGGTGAGGGCGGCCGCGTAGAACAGACCCACCGCTGCGACGACGACAGGTCCAGGAACCATCCCAATCATAGCTGTCGTCAGCCACGGCTCCGCAGAGAAGGCGGTGACCCGTATCAGCCAGGCGACGAGGAGCACGGCGAACAGCGGGAGGTACACCCGGCGGAGCCGGTGTGCGATCGCCTCTTCGGCGGTAATCTTCACCGTCGGCGTCCGGTAGTCGTCGCCAAGGTGCTCACGCCAGTGCTCGTCGGTGAGCCCGCCCTCTGGGTCGAGTCCGTAGGCCCACACGTTCTCTTGGATCGTCCGAACACGGGTCCGCCAGATATCGTACCCCCGGTAGCGACGCGACTCGATGATCAGAAACACCGTCAGTGTCGCGATACCGACGAGAATGATGTAATGCGGGTTTTCGGGGCTGGAGAACGCCCACGTAAGCAGGGCCGCGATGACGACGACCGCCCAGTTAGTGGTCTGGTCGAGTCGCTCGCGCCACAGCTTCATCCGGTGGAGTTCCCCGCGGTACAGGTGTGCCATCGCAGAGCTCGGACCCATGTCTTGGTCAAGCAGTCCCGCGCCGATCTTTGAAGGGGCCTCTTTGACGGCTCGCTCCCCGGACTGTGGGTGCCCCGCAGATGGTTCGGCGGTGGCCGATTCGGCACCCGAACCGGCCGCGGACCCGTCGGTCGACTCTGACGTCGGGGGGCCGTCAGACCCTCGATCAGAGTCCGACTCCGCCGTCATCGTTCACCGCGCTGCGGCGGTGACACCGGCGCCGACTCCGAACGGCAGCATCGGTGAGAACGGCCCGTCACATCTGAGTGACGCGCACTAGCAGTATGTATCATATTGCCCAATACTGGACTGCGTGATTTATGTGTTGTGTCCGATAGTGCCGGTGGTGAGGACAAATTGACCATACCCGCCGCGCTCGGAGGCGAGTTCGCCTGCAGCCGAGCCGATACGCCGGCCGACTCCGGTACTGGGACCCGTCCGCCACCGCGTCAACCGTCGCCTGTCGAGACGAGGTTGTGCGCTGTACACAGAATCCTTATATCTGCAGCGACCAATAGTATCGTATCACCAATGCCCGATTCGATGTCTGAACAACTCCAGCGGGACATGGAGTGTGAGGGGCTGCTTGAGTGTTTCCACGGTCTGAAACAGCTCGACAAGGACTGCTTTCAGGCGCTGGTCTCCGCCGATTCCTCGCTCACGATCGACGAGGTCGCCGAGGCCGTCGATCGCGAGCGCTCCACTGCCTACCGCGCGGTTCAGCGGCTGCTGAAAGCGGGATTCATCCAGAAGGAACAGATCAACTACGACCAAGGCGGCTACTACCACGTGTACAGTCCGACGGACCCGTCGCAGATCGCCGACGACATGCAGCGAATGCTCAACGACTGGTACGCCAAAATGGGCCAGCTCATCGGCGAGTTTGAAACCAAGTACGAGCAGCCTGAGCCGGTCAGCGTCGAGCAGTAAGCACGCCCACGAAGCACGCCCACGAGTCGTCGTGGCCTGCGTCCTACTAGTCGTCTTCTGATCTTGTGCTGTTCTTTCACGGTTGATTTGCGTGCGGTCGGTGGACCCAGCGATCACCTTTCGATCGATCCCAGAGTCTTGGACTTGACCAGCAATACTAAAATACTGCCGGGCCTATCCACAAGTAGAGCCATGAGTGAACCAGCGTACGATGCCGACAAAACTGTAGACGCGAGAGGTGCAGCGTGTCCCGGACCGCTGATGGACTTGATCGGAGCGATCAAAAGCGCGGACTCAGGTGACATCGTTCAGCTGTTAAGCGACAACGAGCAGTCGACTACCGACGTCCCCGAGTGGGCCGAGGAGTCGGGCAACGATCTCCTCGAACTCGTGGAGACCGACGACGGGTACGAGTTCTACGTGGAGAAAGCATGAGCGAAGAGATCGTCATCGTCGGTGCGGGCACCGGTGGGAGCGTGCTCGCAAACGATCTCGCCGAACGACTCGCCACCGAGATCGACGACGGCGACGTTCACGTGACGCTTGTCAATGACGGCCCCGATCACGTGTACAAACCGGTGTGGCTGTACGTCCCGTTCGGCAAGCGCGAGTCGGCGGACGGTCGCCGTCCGCTCTCGGAACTCGTCGACGATCGCGTTGACCTGCGGATCGACCGGGTGACCGATATCGACACCGACGCCAAGCGGATCGAGCACCGAGACGGAACCGGTCCGACGGAGTACGATCACCTCGTGCTCGCGACGGGGTCGACGCTCGCGCCCGAGGAGGTTCCGGGCCTCGCCGAAGCTGGCTACAACTTCTACAGCGAGGACGGCGCAGAGGCCCTGCGAGAGCAGTTACTGTCGTTCACCGACGGCCATCTCGTGCTCAGCGTTGTCGGGACGCCTCACATGTGCCCCGCCGCGCCACTGGAGTTCGTCTTCATGGCGGACGCGTGGTTCCGAGAACGCGGGCTACGCGACGACGTCGAGATTACCTACACGTACCCGGTGAACCGCGTCCACGGCAACCCGAACATCGCCGAGTGGGCGCGCCCGAAGATGGACGAGCGCGACATCGGGGTCGAGACGTTCTTCAACGCCGAGGAGGTCGACCCCGAAGCGCAGGTCATTTCGTCGATGGAAGGGACCGACCTCGAGTACGATCTTCTCGTCGACATTCCCCCGCACCGCGGCGTCGACCTAATCGAAGAAGCGGGCCTCGGCGATCGGGGCTGGGTCGAGGTGGACAAACACACGCTCGAAGCCGAGCACGCCGAGAACGTGTACGCGCTGGGCGACACCGCCTCGACCGGCGTGCCCAACGCCGGCAGCGTCGCACACTACCAGGCCGGCGTGGTCGGCCAGCGACTCGCGAGCCACATCCGCGGCTACCCCGCAACCGAGACCTACGACGGCAAGACCCTGTGCTTCATCGAGACTGGTATGGACGAGGCGTCGTTCGTTGAGTTCGACTACGAGAACCCACCGTCGCCCGCGCCGCCCTCGGAGAAGCTCCACTGGTCGAAGCTGGCGTACAACGAGGCGTACTGGCTCACAGCCAGGGGGTTACTGTAACATGAGCGACTCAGAGGCGGCTCATCCCGAGGAAGAGCCGGCGGACCGAGACGCGCTCGAGGAAGCGATTGCGGAGAATCCCGAGGCAGTCGCCTCGTTCGTCGAGCGGCTGGACGCGGTCAACGAACTGCTGGACGTACTCTCGCTCGGCGAGAGCGCCCTCAGCGACGAGATGGTCCGGGAGCTGTCAAGTACCGCCGGAACGCTCGCCGAATCGGCTGATGGACTCGCGACCGAGGAGACGGTCGCGC
Organism: Halobaculum halobium; assembly: GCF_030127145.1. NCBI lineage: Archaea > Methanobacteriati > Methanobacteriota > Halobacteria > Halobacteriales > Haloferacaceae > Halobaculum > Halobaculum halobium. The sequence goes on along the minus strand of NZ_CP126159.1, from coordinate 356,356 downwards.
TCGCGGCTGCCGTCGGCGACAACGGCGAGGAGCTAACCGAAGCGCTCGACACGCTGGTAACGCTCCAGCGGTCGGGCACGCTCGACGAGTTGGCTGAGATCGCCGAGGTCGGGTCGCTCGCGACCGCGGCGCTCAGTGACGAGATGGTGCGCTCGCTGGCTGCGACGGGGACGGGACTCGGTGAGGTCGCCGACACCGCCGCTGATGAAGACACCCGCGAGGGGATCAAGACGCTCCTCGACGGCGTCGGTGCAGCCGAGGACGCAGAGCCGGATCGCGTCGGCGCACTCGGGCTCGCACGGGGGATCAGAGACCCCGAGGTCCAGTACGGCCTCGGCTACCTGCTCGCGGTCGCCAGTGCGATCGGCCGGGAACGAGCGAGCGAGCAGTAAGTTCCCGTCCTGCCCACGTCGATTTCCGAGAGTCGCGGTTGGGGGTGGTCCTCTGAGCGCAATCGGTCGGACTAGCGGGGGTTGCAGGTCGGGCCTTCGCTGAGTCAGACTCGGCCCCGTTCCGGTCGCGGGTGACGATCCAAATGACCTTCGACGACACTTCGCGTCTGTCCCGTCGGATCCACCCCTCGCTACGTGGCGGAATCTTCCTCTCGCGAGAAGATAGCAGTGACGACCGTGTCGCCGACCGCAGCGGTGTCGTACTCGTATCCCCTATCGATCAGTTTTGGATACAGGTGTTGCGGGCGACGATCGTTTAACTGGACCAATACGACATTCGTATCCAGTTCAGCCAGTCGCTCGAGCGTGTTCTGCAACGGCTTAGGCGGCGGAAGCTCCCGCACGTCGAGGGTTTCATACGGCCTGTCCTCCGGCGCTTCGGTCTCCGAGAGGTACTCGATGTCGTGCTCCATACCGGTTCTTGGTTCGCTACTGTGAGGACAGTTTATCCGAACGTGTTCGAACCAACGCTCTTGCTGGTACTCGGCAAACAGTTGCGTGCATGACTGTACGGAAGCCCAGAACCGAGCTTGCGGCCGGTGATCGATCGCCGCCGAACAGAGCCGGGTCGGGGAGCATCGCGTGACAGCGACTGATTTCGATGCGGAGCGCCGGTACGACGACGACCGGTTCTCCGCCGTCGAAGCCTTTCGCAGCGATCGGATGAAAGTCGTCTGCGGCTACTTCGAGCCTGGACAGTTCATTCCCGTCCACGCACCGTCCAGCGATGTCGCGATCCACGTTCGAACGGGGACGGGGGTCATCCGCGATGGCGAGGAGACTCACCACGTTGAGGCCGGCGACATCGTCACCGTGGAGGCGGACGTAGATCGGGGAGTCAAAGCGGATCCGGAAACTCGGCTCGAAGCGCTGCTCGTCACGGCGCCGCCGCCGACTGGGGCCGAGCACGAACCGGTTCGAACAGGGCTCGAGGAGAACGTCTTCGATCTGGGGACGACAACCACATGACAGTCATCGAGCGACTCGACGAATTGGAGGGAGAGCCACACGCGAACGTCTTCCCAGGCTCGGAGCCGAAAACGGTCCGACTCGCGCTCTCAGAGGGAGCAGTAGTTCCGGTCCACTCACACCCCAACCGCGACGTCATCTTCCACCTGGTGGACGGAGCGATCGAGTTACAGGTGGGATCGGAAACGCACGCGGTGTCCGCCGGTGATGTCGCCCGTTTCGACGGCGATCAGGACATCTCGCCCCGCGCGGTCGAGGACAGCACGGCGCTGATCGTCCTGGCGAAGCAGTCGGACGATTGAGCCGCCGTATACAGACGAACCCGACCGATATCCACTGTAACAGAGATCATGAAGACAGTCACGCGAACGCGAACGATCCTCGCGTCTCCCGAGGCAGTTCGGGCGGCGATGCTCGATACCGAGCCGTTCACGAACTCGGCCGGATTCGACGAGGTAAGCGTTGACGATCGGACGATACGCGTCGCAAACTCGGTGGGAATCGCCGAGATCAATCTCGTCTTGGAGGTTGTCGACGACCCCGATGCCGTGATAGCGTACGAATAGCTGGAGGGGATCTTCGACGAACTGCGAACCGCGTACTCGATCCGGCCGACCGCCGCCGGGACCGAGGTGACGGCGACGACCAAGTTCGCGTTGGACCTCGCGGTCGTCGGATCGGTTCTCGACTCGACCATTATTTCACGACAACGTCGAAGAGAACTGGAAGCGCAGTTCGACTATCTCGAACACACAGCCGAATCGTAGCCGGAACCGTCGCCCGAGCGATCTGACCGTTACTTCCTCATCGCGGTGCTGTCCACCGACGCGGGCTCCGTGTTCGGGTGAAGCGTTCCCAAGAGGATGTGACCCAGCGAGTGCGGACTGTGCGTGCGCACGACGAGCGCCATGTTGACGCCGAAGGCGACGACGCCGAGCGACACCAATACACCGCCCGTGAGACGCACGAACGGCGGGAGTCGGATCGATTCCGCGACTACGAGCAGGAGCGTCCCGCCGCAGAGGAGCGTCGCATCGATCGCGGCGATCCTGTCGTCATAGAGGTCGTCGATCATCGGCACGTCCTCGAACCCGAGACGATCGCTGTAGCGGTGCACCCAGATAGTGAACGGGACGATATGATACAGCGTCCCGAAGACGACGAACCCGATGGTCCCCAAAAGCAACAGGTGAACGGCGTCGGGCGAACCAAACAGGTGCGCCGGCGCCGTCGGGTCACGGACCCATGGCGGGAGCGTCAACAGCGACCACCCGGCAAGCGCCGCGGCGACGACGGCGTATCGCGTGTGCATCGGCGTCCGCGGGACCTGCATCTCACTGAGCTTCCTCGCGAGCACGACGCTGAACGCTACCGCCGCCCCGACGACGAGCACCGCGCCGACCCTGGCCACGGGACCGCTCTCCACGAGCCGACCGGCGGCGAGGAGCACGACGCCGATCGGGTGACCGACCTCCTCGACGGGACGGAGATACTCGTCGGCCCCGTGGAGTTCGGTCTGCGTGAACATCGTCCCGAGCTGGTAGAGCGCCCCGTAGACGGTCGTCAAAACGGCGCCGAACACGGCGAGCGTCGCGTGAGCCGCGACGACGCCGGGGCGAGCGAACGAGCCCCCATCGAACAGCGGGTTCGTGAAGTCGACTGCGAGGAGAACCCCCAGCGCCGTGAGTACCACGAAGAACCCGAGCGCCAGCAGAAAGTGCCGTTCGGTCACGTCGTACGACTCGAGGGGCGCCATCGTCCGCCCGATGTTGTAGACGAACGTCCAGAATCCGACGAGCATGACTCCCCCGAACGGAACGAGCCACGCCAGCGAGTTGCGTAGGAACCCCGCGACAAATCCGATCAGTCCGAGTCCGACGAGGGTGAGTTGGAGGCTTGCGAGCCGACGCGAGTGCAAGGTCGTCCCCGACCAGACGGGAACGAACTGCGTCATCGCGCCCATGATAGTGATACAGACCCAGCCGGCCAACAGCAGGTGAACGTGGGCGAGCGAGCCCAGACCCGGCACGGCATCAACGGCGAGGCCAACTCCGAGGAGCACGCCGCCACACAGGAATCCGATCCCCACGACGAAGTGTCGCAGGGGGAGCGTCATCGGCGGCTGTTGGTCGGTCGTGATAGTTCCGGGAACGGCGCCCATACGAAACCGTATGACGGCCTCACGCCTGCATCTGTGTCCGAACATGTTCCAGAACGACAGTCCGTACAGTCGGTCGCGGAGTTCGCTGCCCGACCCGAACCGTTCGCTCGTCGGAGGCGAACATGTCCGGAGATACGCGTACGTCGGTGGCGTTCATTCCCTCTACCATGTTCGGCAGGGACGACAATGGGCTCTTCGACAGCTACGACGAGTTCGCGGTCGAAACGCTCCCGCACCCGGGCGAATTCCTCACGTCTCACAACGTACTCACCGACGACGACCACATCGCGTTTCACCGGCTGACGCGCGAGCTATTCGAGGAACGGACGGTCTACGATATGACGTTCGATTACAACTTGGCGCGACTGAACTTGGACACAAGGCATACGACCGCCGGCTATCGATACGCCGTGGAGCGTGCTGACGCCGCCGATGCGATCGCGGAGAGAGACAGGTTTGACTCCGTCCTCCGCGCGGAGTTCACGCCGACGACGCCGTTTTGCCCGCAGACGCACACGCTAACGATCGGATCATTCAGGGCGTGGAACGGGCTGTCCGACCGCCACGAGTACGATCTCGTCCGAGTCCGAGCGGCGTCCATGCACAATCAGAGCGAGGCGATCAACGAACGACTCGCCGAACTCGAAGCGGCGTTCGTCGAAACAGGAGATGTGACCGCTGTCCCCGAGGGGGACACAGTCAGTGGGTCGGATTCGATGCGGGCCACGCAGAACGACGGTGCCAGCCGCGGGTCGCCCAACGCCCCGTTCTAGCGGCCGCGTTTTTGCCGACACACTCACTATTCGACCGCTGTTCGCGACTGCGGCATGACTGATTTCCGATGGCTGACCCCTCCAATTGGCCGATCCGAACTGCTCGGTTCCCTGCAGCCTACCCGTTCCGTAATCCCGTAGCACCAATAATAGTTCGCGGATCCGGTACCACGCTTGGGCACAGTGAAGACTTCGTTATCGCGGAAGACAATATTAACATGCGAGGGAGACTTCACTCCGAATATGAATAGATCCACTACGGACTGGTGGCCGGACCAGCTGAATCTAGAGATCCTCGACCAGAACGCCCAGAGCGCCGGGCCGATGGAAGCGGAGTTCGACTACGCGGAGGCGTTCCAGTCGCTCGAGTTCGACGAGGTGAAAGCGGACATCGAGGACGTGATGACGACCTCGCAGGATTGGTGGCCGGCAGACTACGGTCACTACGGTCCCCTGTTCATCCGAATGGCGTGGCACAGCGCCGGGACGTATCGGACGTCCGACGGCCGCGGCGGCGCCTCCGGCGGACGACAGCGCCTCCCGCCGCTCGATAGCTGGCCGGACAACGCGAATCTCGACAAGGCGCGCCGCCTGCTGTGGCCCGTCAAGCAGAAGTACGGTCGCAAGCTGTCCTGGGGCGACCTGATCGTCCTTGCCGGCAACGTCGCTCTCGAATCGATGGGGTTCAAGACGTTCGGCTTCGCCGGCGGCCGTGAAGACGAGTACAAGCCCGACGAGGCGGTCGACTGGGGTCCCGAGGACGAGTTCGAAGCCTCCTCGGAGGAGCGCTTCGACGAAGACGGGAATCTCGAGTGGCCGCTCGGAAACACCGTGATGGGGCTCATTTACGTGAATCCCGAGGGACCCAACGGCGAGCCCGACCTCGAAGGCTCGGCACAGAACATCCGCAGCTCGTTCGGCCAGATGGCCATGAACGACGAGGAGACGGTCGCGCTCATCGCCGGTGGGCACACGTTCGGGAAAGTACACGGCGCCGACGACGCCGAGGAACACGTCGGTCCGGAGCCCGCAGCCGCACCCATGGAGGATCAGGGCTTCGGCTGGGAGAGCGACTTCGGCGAGGGGAAGGGCCCCGACACCATCACGAGCGGTATCGAAGGGCCGTGGAACACCACGCCGACCCAGTGGGACACGAGCTACGTCGACAACCTGCTCGACCACGAGTGGGTGCCCGAGAAGGGCCCCGGCGGCGCGTGGCAGTGGACAACGAAGGAGGGCGAACTCGACGACGCCGCACCGGGTGTGCAGGACCCCTCGGACAAGGAAGACGTGATGATGCTGACGACGGACATCGCCCTGAAGGAGGACCCCGAGTACCGCGAGGTTCTCGAACGGTTCCGAGAGAACCCGATGGAGTTCGGAATGAGCTTCGCGAAGGCGTGGTACAAGCTCATCCACCGCGACATGGGCCCGCCGACTCGGTTCCTCGGCCCGGAGGTCCCCGACGAGGAGATGCTGTGGCAGGATCCCCTCCCGGACGCCGACTACGACCTGATCGACGACACGGAGGCCGCCGAGCTCAAGTCGGAGATCCTCGACACCGACCTGTCGGTCTCCCAGCTTGTCAAGACCGCCTGGGCGTCGGCCTCGACGTACCGCGACAGCGACAAGCGCGGCGGCGCCAACGGCGCCCGCGTCCGTCTCGAGCCCCAGCGCAGTTGGGAAGTGAACGAGCCGGGGGAGCTGGAGACCGTGCTCGACACCCTCGAAGGAGTGCAAAACGAGTTCAACGCATCCCAGTCCGACGGGACGAAGGTGTCGCTCGCGGACCTGATCGTGCTCGGCGGCAACGCCGCTGTCGAGCAGGCGGCCGCTGACGCCGGGTACGATGTCGACATCTCGTTCACCCCCGGACGGACGGACGCCTCACAGGAGCAGACCGACGTCGAGTCGTTCGAGGCGCTCAAGCCGATGGCCGACGGCTTCCGCAACTACCTCAGCGACGAAGCCGAGCGCCGCGCCGAGGATCTGTTGGTCGACAAGTCGGAACTGCTGAACCTGACGGTCGACGAGATGACCGCCCTGCTGGGCGGCATGCGCGCGTTGAACGCCACGTATCAAGACACAGACCGCGGCGTCCTCACGGACGAGCCCGGGACGCTGACCAACGACTTCTTCGTGAACCTGCTGGACATGGGCACGGAGTGGGAGCCGGTCTCGGAGTCGCGCGCGGTCTTCGAAGGCCGCGACCGCCAGACGGGCGAGGTCGAGTGGGAAGCCACCCGCTTCGATCTCATCTTCGGCTCGAACGCCCGCCTGCGCACCGTCTCGGAAGTGTACGCCGCCGAGGACGGCGAGGAGGCGTTCGTCGAGGACTTCGTCGACACCTGGGAGAAGGTCATGCGACTCGACCGCTTCGACCTCGAGTGAGGACGTACTGACCGGGCTCTGACGCCCCCTCACGTCCGTTCGGGTCCTCGTCGTCCGCGTCTGTTCAGTCGCTCGCTTCGACCCCGGCCGCGACGTACACGCCGGCGATCTTGGTCTCATCGACACGCAGCGTCAGCTCTGCGCCCTCGCCCGCGGGCTCGTCGATCACGACGGTCACCGCGTCGAGCGGATCGCGCGCGAGGAACGCGCGAACCCGATCGAGCCACGACTGCCGACCGCCGCGTCGGCCGACGACGACGTGGCGCGAGTCGGCGAGGTCCCGAAGCGTCGGCTGGAGGTCGGCGTCGTCGAGGTCCGCCGGTGCAACTACGTGGAGCACCTCGATCGTGATCGTCTCCGTCACACGTGTGTGTTCCGGGGACGGCCCATTTCCCTGTCGGTGTGGGTCATCGACAGGCAGAATTACCCGGGCGCGCCCGACGCGCCGATGAGTCAAAGACCCGGTTGACCCTACGGCGGGCTTATCGTCGCACCCGCCGATCACCGACTATGCAACACAGACGCGCACTCCTCCGTGCGGCTGGCGGTCTCGGTCTCGCGGGACTCGCCGGCTGCGCCGGCCTCGCGAACGGGACGACCGACCGACCGCTCCCCGACGGCGGAAACGACACTCGACCCTCCGATCGCGAGTACCCACCGGACGCGACGCACCGATCGAGAATCGCGGCACAGGACCCCGCGCCGGAGCTTCCCGTCCGCCCGCGGGTCGGGCTCGCGAACCCGTACGTGACTGACGGCTCGCCGATCGTTGCCCGCCTCGACGTCGTAAACGAAACCGACGAGGCCGTCGTGGTCGGCGAGTATCGGCCGGTGGTGTTCCAGTACGTGAGAAGCGCTGACGGCACGCTCGTCTGGTACCCTCACTCCGAGCGGTCGATCGACGGTGAACCCGACCGATCGGTCCCGGACCTCACACTCGCGGATGACGGATGCTGGCGACTGGCCTCGGGAATCGCACAGACGATGGAGTACGGCACCGTCGAGATCCCCGCTGGCGGGATGCTCACAGCGTTCGTCGGGCTATACGTCACCCACGACGCGGCGAGTGCCGGGGGCGGAAGCGGCTGCTTCCCGACCGGGTCCTTCCGGTTCGAGGCGAGCTACGCGACCCATCCTGATGGCGTCGCCAGCGATACCGGTCCCGCTGCGAGGTGGGGCTTCGACCTGGTCGTCGAGGAAATCGATCCGAACGCGACGACATAGCCGGCGGAGTCAGCCGGTCACTCCTCTGCCCCGAGGACCGCCTCCGGTACCGAATCGGGATCGACGCGCGCGTAGCGAGCGATCGCATCGAAGCGGTCGTCGAGCCCCGTCGACCCCGAAGTTATCCCCCGGGACCGATCCTCGCGGAGGTGCTCGTCGACGAACGCTTCAGTGACGAGCGCGAGCCGCGCGTCCGGGGCGGTCACGCCGTCCCCGTCGGTCCCGCCAGCCGCCCCGTCGTCGGCGAGCGCGTCGTCAGCGCGGTTCAGCAGCAGCGCCGCAGTCGTCACGTCGTAGATCAGATTCGCAAGCTCCTTGGCGTGATACTGGGCATACTCCGTGTCCTCGGCTGCGAGCGTCCCGAGAGACGCCTGTAGTGTCTCGAAGGACTCCCCGATCTCGTCGGCCAGTCCGGCGAGCAGACCGTCGTCGACGGCGAGCAGATCGGAGACGTACGGGATCAACGCCTCGTGGGCGCGCTCCCGTTCGAGCACGCGCAGCACGTCCAGCGAGATGACGTTGGAGGACCCCTCCCAGATGGGGAGCACCTGTGTGTCCCTGAGCAGGCGAGGCGTGGTGTGTTCGCGAACGTAGCCGTTTCCGCCGAGCACCTCCATGCAGTAGGAGGCGACGCCGACGGAGTCGCGGGCGGTACGGTACTTGGCTACCGGGACCAGCACGCGCATGAGTTTGAACGCGCGGTCTGTGTCCTCACCGTCCGCGGCGGGGTTCTCAGTCGCTTCGTCCCCTGCCCGTTTGTACTCGTTGTACCACCGAGCCGCTTCGAACGAAAACGTCGCCGCACCCTCGTACTCGACGGTCAACTCGGCCAGGTCTCGCCGCATCAACGCGTGATCGTCCAAGCGCTTGCCGAACGCCTCGCGGTTGGCCGCGTGGGCCTTCGCCTCCAAGAGCGCGCGCCCCATCACGCCGAGCGCGCCGGTCGCGTTCGTCAGCCGCTCGTAGTTCATCATCTCGGCCATCAGTCTGAAGCCGTCGCCCTCCTCGCCGATCAGATACCCCGTGGCGCCGCGGAACTCGATCTCACCGGTCGGCACCGACAGCGTCCCGAGCTTGTCTTTCAAGCGGCGAAACAGCGAGTCGTTGAGCTCGCCGTCGACCTCCCGCGGGACGAGAAACAACGACAGGCCGGCCGTTCCTTCAGGCGCATCCGGCGTCCGTGCGAGCGCGAGTGCCCCTTGCGCGTCGATGTTCGAACAGAACCACTTCTCGCCGAACAGCCGATACGTGCCGTCGTCTGCGGGGTCGGCGCGAACCTCGTTCGCTCCCACGTCGCTGCCGCCCTGCTTTTCGGTGAGGAACATCGCACCCTCGATGTGTTCGTCCAGATCGGCGCTGGTCAGTCGATCGAAGAACTCGTCGCAGTCGTGATCGGCCGCCTCGAGGGCGATCGCGGCGCCGGTCGTCATCGAAGCCGGGCAGGTGAACCCGACATCGCAGTACGACAGTAACGCCTGCATCGCCAACGCATGCGTGAAGCTCGCCGGATCGTCGCGCCCGGGCGGCGGGTGAAACGGGTCGTGCGTGAGGCGGAACTCCTCGTAGACGACGCGCTCGTTCTCACGCTGGTCGGGGTGGTACTCCACCTCGTTGGTGACCTCGCCGTCGGCGTCGTACGTGTGGAGTTTGGGCGGGTGGCGATCGATCCGGTCTGAACGGTCGGCGATGCCGTGGCCGCACGCGTGCCCGAACCGCTCCAGAACCGGCTCAGCCCATTCAAACTCGTCGTCGGTGGAGGCCCGTTCGACGACAGAGCGCAGCGTCGGATCCATCCGCCAGTAGTTGCAGTGTCGGCCCGCAGAGAGTCGCCCGTAGTCGATGGGACCAGTTGACATGTAGCACGCACTCGGTCGTAGTGGTATGAACGTTGCCGTCGTGCTTCCCCGTTCTCGCGGTCACTCGGGAGCTCTGACGGTGATCACCGGGACCGGCGCCGACCGAACGGTCTTCTCCGCGACGCTTCCCAACAGGATCCGGTCAGTCCCGCGGCGACCGACCGTGCCCATGACGACGGCGTCGATGTCGTGCTCGTCGATGGACTCGAGGAGTTCGGCTTTCGGGTTTCCGTGTACAAGGTGGCGGACCACCTCCGGGACGCCGTGGTCCTCCGCCCTCGCGACGACGTCGTCGAGCGCCTTCGTCGCGGTCGCTTCTCCGGCATCGGCCGAGACCGCCGATCTGACGTCGAGACCGAGTGACTGATCGTCGACGACCGACAGCGCGTGGACGGTCGCGTCGAGTGTCGAGGCGAGCGCCAGCCCGTGATCGGCGGCGACAGTCGCGCACTCGCTGCCGTCGGTTGGGAGAAGGATGTTCTCGTAGGGAAATGAAAGGCGCTCGTCTTCCTGCATTCGAGCCGTCAAAACGGGGACCGCTGAGAGCCGAACGACCTTCTCGCTCACGCTGCCGAGCAGAAACCGAGCGATTCCGGCTCTGGCGTGAGTGGGCATGACGATCAGGTCTGACCCGTACCGCTCGGCGTACTCGGCGATCTCCGGCGCCGGATCCCCCTGTACTACGTCCGTTTCGTAGTCGATGCCGAGCGATCTGAGCATCGCTTCGGCGTCTTCGACGATCTGCTTCCCGTGTCGGACGAGCGTGTCCACGGTCTCTCCCTCGATTACCGTCACCGAATCGCGTGTCGTGTCGGCGACAAAGAGCACGTGGACGGTGGCGTCCGCGAGGTCGGCGATCGCCGCGACGTGTTCTAAGACGGCAGTTGCACCGTCGCTGCCGTCGAACGGGAGGAGGATGTCATCGTACATGGTCGATGACCACTGTTACTCACCGCTATCGCTAATGTGTTGTCACTATACCGTTCGACGCTACGTCGTCGATAGCTATATGTCGAACGATCGTGAACAATAGGTGTGGAGCGTGACATGTATGAACACACCAGACGGGGCGTCGAGTCGGTCGCCGCGGGATCCGGTACCTGAGCTCCCGCGCGCGAACGTGCGGACGGCAGTCGTCCATACCGGCTGCTCGGTGGTCGGTCTGACCGTAACGGTCGCGATCGCCGTCCTGTTTTACGCCGAGCTGGTGGCTGCGGTCGAACTGCTTCAGGTACACCTGTTGACCTCGACCGCGTTGGTGTTCCTGTTCATCTGGCTGTGGGGGGGCGTCTGGGTCGTGGCGGAGGTACTGTGGGCGTGGCGAACCGAACCGCCCGCCGGTAGTCGATAGCGACCGGAGTTGTCAGGCCTTCGGCGGTCGGCCGATCACCGATGCCAGGATCCGGGCTGCGAGTGGAGCGGTTCACAGAGAGCGGGAGCCACGCCGGTGCAATTATGACCGACTCGGTGACTGGATCCGGTATGGCGAACGACGAGCAGTCGTCGGTTCCGACCGCCGACGACCTCGGCGGGGCGTCCCCGACAGACGCAGAACGAACCGCGATAGCCTGTGTAACTGCAGCCATCGAGGCGGCGCTCCCCGCGACAGTCGTCGCCAAGCTCGTCTCGGTCGACGCGAGCGTGCTCTGCGTCGGCGACGGCGCGTACGACCTGGACGCGTACGACCGACTCGTCGTGGTCGGCGGCGGCAAGGCGGCCGACGGCGCCGCCACCGCGCTGGAGGAGCAGCTGGGCGCGCGGATCGACGAGGGGGTGATCGTCGTCGACGCGGTCGACGGAGATTCACCAGAGGAAGACGAGGCGTCGTCCGAAGGCGGCGACCCCCGCCCGGGAGCCGACGTCGACAATTCGCAGATCGACCGAGTCGTCGGCGGTCATCCCGTCCCCACGAGCACTGGCGTCGAGGGCACCGCCCGCGCGGTAGAGTTGGCCCGCTCGGCGGACGAGAACACGCTCGTGCTCGCGCTGGTCACCGGCGGCGCGAGCGCGCTATTCGCGGCGCCCGCCGAGTCCGTCGGGCTGGCGGCGCTGCGCGAGACGACGGATGCGCTGTTGCGCGCTGGCGCCGACATCGACGAGATCAACGCCGTCCGCAAGCACCTCTCGCAAGTGAAAGGCGGCCGGCTCGCGGCGGCGGCCGCGCCCGCGACGGTCGTTGGGATCGCCTTCAGCGACGTGGTCGGTGACGATCTGAGCGTGATAGGCAGCGGCCCGACCGCACCCGACGACTCGACGTACGCGGAGGCGCTCGCCGTGCTCGACCGGTACGGAATCGACGCCCCGGCGGCGGTGGACCGCCACCTACGGCGAGGCGCAGACGGCACAAAAACGGAGACGCCGACCGCCGACGCGACTGTCTTCGATCGGGTCGAGACGCACGTCCTCGCCAACGCGGCGACCGCGCTGGATGCGGCCGCGGCGGCCGCTGCGGACCTGGGGTACGACCCGCTTGTGCTGTCGAGTCGGATCCGGGGAGAAGCCCGAGCGGCGGGTGTGACACACGCCGCGATTGCCGAGGAGGTCGCCGACTCTGGAAACCCGGTCGAGCCGCCGGCGGTCGTCCTCTCGGGCGGGGAGACGACGGTGACCGTCGATGGCGACGGCTCTGGGGGCCCGAACCTCGAGTGCGCCCTCGCCGCCGGGCTCGAGTTCGCACGCCCCGAGTCGCCGGTCGCGGAGCGACCGGTGGCGTTTCTCGCGGCGGACACGGACGGGCACGACGGCAGCACCGACGCCGCGGGCGCGCTCGTGACGCCGCAGACGATCGCGGACGCGGCTGACGCGGCGGCTGCGCGGACCGCGCTCGACGACAACGACGCGCTCCCCGCGTTGCGCGAGCGGGACGCGGTGGTCCAAACCGGGGCGACCGGGACGAACGTCAACGACTTCCGTGTCCTCGTCGTCGAGGAGTGAGTCGCTGTCGGCGCGCCCTCGCCGTCCCCCGGCCGGCGCGACGGGGTCGGTCGAGCGGAACGCATTTTCCGGTCAACGTCGACCACGTATCCATGGCGAGCGACACGCTGTACGACCGTCTCGGTGGCCACGAGGGGATCCGAGCAGTGGTGGACGAGTTCTACGACAGGCTCGAAGCCGATGAGGAGTTGGGCCCGTTGTTCGAGGACGCCGACATGGAGCGGCTCCGGGAGACGCAGACAGACTTCCTGTGTGAGGCGGCGGGGGGGCCAGAGACGTACGACGCAGCGCCCGTCCGAGAGGCCCACCTCCACGTCCCCTTCACCGCAGAGCGTATTCAACGAGCCGTGGACCTGCTGTACGAGAGCCTAGACGCGTTCGACGTCGATGAAGCGGACGCCGACGCCGTCGTCGAGGCGGTCGCCGCCTACGAGGCGGATCTATTGGCGGGGGAAAACGGAGACGAGTAGATCGAGAGGTCAGTTCTCTATCGCGCCGTTCAGCACCTTCGCCGCGACGAGGACCGGGTCCCAGACGGGACTGAACGGCGGCGCGTACGCCAGGTCCAGTCGTTCGACCTCGTCGATGGTGAGTCCGCCCTCTAGGGCAGTCGCGACGGTGTCGATGCGGACCGCCGCTCGGTCTGTTCCGACGATCGACCCCCCGATGAGCCGCTCGCTGTCCCGGTCGGCAACGAGCGTGACGGTCGTCTCCTCGCTCCCGGGGTAGTACCCTGAGCGCGACCCCGCAGTGATCGTCCGTGAGATTGGATCGAACCCGGCCTCACGAGCCTCGTCGGCGTCGACGAACCCAGTCCGGCCACACTCCTCATCGAACGCCTTGACCACGGCCGTGCCCGCGATTCCGCCGGTTTCTGTCGGTGTCCCGGCCAGCGTTTGGCCGATCGCCCGGCCGGCGCGGTTCGCCGTCAGCCCGAGCGGCACCCACGTGGGTTCACCCGTGACGACGTGGCGGTCCTCGGCACAGTCGCCGGCGGCGTACACGCCCTCGACGGCGGTCTCGCCGTATTCGTCGACGGCGATCGCGCCCATCTCGCCCAGTTCGACTGGCGTGTCATCGACGATCTCGACGTTCGGCACGACACCGACCCCCACGACCGCAAGATCCGCGTCGAGAGTCGATCCGTCGCCGCAGCGAACGCCGGCGACCCGTCCATCCTCGCCGAGCAACTCGTCGACCTCGGCGCCGAGATGAAGATCGACGCCTCGCTCCCGGAGGTGGTCGACGACCGTCTCCCCCACGGCTTCGCCGAACGTCGGGACTGGCAGCGCCGAGCGTTGGAACAGATGCACGTCGACGTCCCAGGCGTCGAGCGCTTCTGCCATCTCGACGCCGACATACCCGCCGCCGACGATCGCGGCGGTCTCGGGCGGCTCCATCGCGCCGTACCGTTTGAGCTCCGCTTTATCGACGTAGTCGCCGCCGCCGAGGTCGTCAACGGCGAACTCCGCAGGCTGGGTCAGGAGGGCGCGCACGGCCGCCGCCGAGTCCAGCCCGTGGATCGTGAACGCCCCGGTTAATTCGCTCCCAGCGATCGGAGCAGTCCGGGCGCGCGCACCCGTCGCGACGACCAACTCGCCGTAGGGCTGGTCGAACGCGCTGTCGGGACCCTCAACGGTGACCGTCCGGGTTTCGGTGTCGACACTAACGACCTCGTGTTCGCGTCGGAGGTCGATCCCCCGCTCGTCGATCTCCGCTGGCGACAACGACAGCAGGTCGTCGAGCGTGTCAACCTCGCCTTTGACGAAGTACGGCTCGCCGCAGTGGGCGTACGACACCCATCTGCCGCGCTCGAACACGATCACCTCGCGATCGGGGTCATCCCGAGAGAGTTTACTCGCCGCGCTCAACCCCGCCGCGTCGCCGCCGACGATAACGACCGGATCAGTCACGTCCGACGGTGACCGGGAGACGACTTACAGCTATCGCCGGTTGGCGCTCGCCTTGCACGCGAGGTGACGTCAGGACAGCCGGTCGGTGGCGATTGCGGCGCCCTCGTCGAGCGCCTCGAGTTTCGCCCACGCGATCTCCGGGTCGACCATGCCGAGCCCGGCCTGCGTGCCGAAGCCGCAGTCAGGAGCGGCGACCAGCGGCGTCGAGTCGTCGACCGCGTCGGCGACGCGTTCCAGCCGGTCGGCGATCGTCTCCGGATGGTCGATGACGTTCGTCTTCACGTCGACGACGCCCGGGATCAGCGTCCAGCCGTCGGGCACCGGCTGTTCGGCGAACGCGCGGTACTCGTGCTGGTGGCGCGGGTTCGCCTGCTCGACGCTGAGCCCGGAAATATCGGCCTCGTAGATCTCGGGGAGCAACTCGACGAGGTCCGCGTCGAGGTGGTGGGGTCCCTCGTAGCTCCCCCAGCAGGTGTGCAGGCGGACCTGATCGGCGGGGACGTTCGACAGTGCCTCGTTTATCGCTTGCACGTGCAGGCGCGTCGCCGCTTTGATCTCCGTTAAGGGAGCGTCGGCGTACGCCGCGGTGTGACCGACCGTGAGTAACTCCGGCGCGTCGATCTGCAGCGTCAGCCCCGCGTCGGCGACGAGCTCATACTCTTCAGCCATCGCGTCGGCGACGGCGAAAAGGTACTCGTCGTAGGAGTCGTAGTGCTCGTTGACGTGCGTGGCGGTGACGACGCTCGGCGACGCGGCGGTCATGAACGTTTCGTCGAAGTCGGCGCCGACGGCGTCGACCGCCTCCCGAAATCCCGCGATCTCGGCTTCGGCCTCTTCGCGGCCCGTGTACTCGACCGGGTCGGTGACGACGGGGTGCATCGAAAGATCGATGACGTCCGTCTTGAACGTCTCCGCGGCGTACTCGGGGAACGCCTGGAGGTCAGCCCACAGCTCCTGTTCTTGCTTCCCCTCGATCCCGCTGAGCCGATCTGCGACGTACCAGTTGAACGAGACCCGCGACTGCTCGCCGTTGTTAACAACGTCGATGCCCGCTTCTGCCTGCCGCCTGACCACGTCGCGCGTCGCGTCCGCGACGGTCTCGTCCCATTCCTCGTCGTCGACCGCTTTGCCGTCTTGCCGGGCCGTAAGGAGATCCAGTAGTTCGGGCGGTCGCGGGAGGCTTCCGACGTGTGTCGTCCGGATTCGATTTTCGGTAGCTGCCATGAGTACGTAGATTCATAATATATCTCGAATCGAATATAACTCATGGTACTCTCAATTCGGTCCGGGTTCCCGCAACTGCCCTCGACTCCCCGTCACTGATCCCCGGTCGTTCCGACATACCCGCGGATCACGGACGCCTCGGCCTTTCGAACGAGTTCGCCTGCGGTGCTTGTCGAGCAGTCGAGTACCGCTGCGATGTCGGCGATCGTTCCATCCCGGGGAACTTCGTAATACCCCACCGAGACGGCGGCCTCTAACGCTGAATCCTGGCGATCGGTGATGCGCGAGGAACGGGTCTGCCGCTCGAACTCCTGGACCAACTCGATCGCGAGATCCCCGTGGGTAGAGAGTCGGTCGTGAAACTCGCTGAGGGCAGTTGACTCCCCGACTGCGTCGAATCGAATGTTACCGGAGTCAAGAAAGACGACGGGGGTTAAAAAAATGACTCGCGCGGCTGCGATCGCGTCGAGAAGTACCGCCGGGAACTCGTATGAGTCTTGTCGAAGAAACGCGTAGGTCCCGTCAGCGCTCTCAACGAAGTGGGTATCGAGGAGGGAGTCGATCCCCGCGACGGCCGCGGCCGTGGCGTTCTTTCCACCGTCACACCAGAACAGTGTCGTCGCGTCCGCGGTCGGACTCCACATCAACAGCTCGGCCCGCGAGAGAGGTCCACCGTCGATGATCCGCCGGTGAAACGGGTGGACGAGACGATCGGGGTAGGTCACGGAGAACCGGATTCGTTTCATACTGTCCGTGAATCGGTGTCGGCCGACCCGCATATCAATCGTTCCTCCGAGCACGACGATGGGCGCTCATCCGAGTTTGACGACGATCACGTATGCGAACAGGTTGTTCAGTACGTGCATCACCACTGCTCCCACGAGATTCTCATAGCGGATCCGAAGGATCGCCGGGAGGATCCCCCACGCTGAAATGAAGATCGTCCCACCGACACCGAAGTTCGGCAGATGAATGACGGCGAACAGGGCAGTCATGACAACCGTCGCGCTCACAGATCCGATCCCGCGGTCGGTGAGGGCTCCAAGCACGAGTCCTCGATACAGGATCTCTTCGGTCACCGGCGCCAGCACGACCGCGCCAGCGACGACCGCGAATACCGTCATGGGATCGTTCAACGAGTAGGAGAACCCAGACATCTGGACACCGAGTACCGCATTCACTCGAGCAGTCACCTGATACACGCCCAACCCCGCCAGGAACGCACCGAGGGACCCAGCGACTTCCCCCGCAGACGGTCGGTGAAATACGAACACCGACTCGCGCCGTTTTGGTGTCAGTATCACGTACAGGATCGCGACCACAAGGAGGTTGACACAGCCGTAAATGAGGTATGACAGGGCCCCCGAACCGCCAGCCTCCGGCGTACCTGCGAGCAGGCGATGAGAAGCGTACAACGCAGACACGATCGGAACAGGAAGGAGCGTGATCGTCAGAACGGTTCCGAGACGGTCACCCGGCGAGTCTCGGATGCGGACTCGCCTCATTAGTTGATCGATCCCAGTTGCCTCGGTCATCGATCTCCCCCGCACACCTCGGGGATGCTTCTGGTCAGTGTTCGGATGTGGTCGGCGCCTTGGAGCACGTGCAACTGTGCGGTCGGTAGTTCCCGTTCGAGCCAGTGCGCCCCGTCGATCGGAACGTTCGTGTCCGTATCACCGTACCACAGGCCCACACTCGGAGTGATCGAGGCAAAGTCGACGTCCCAATCCGTTGCGGTAGTACGGAACTCGGTGACGGCACCGCCCCGTCGCTCCGCGAGCGCCTCAACGAAATCCGCACGAACGATCGCTGCCACGTCTTCGGAAATCGGATCGTCGACCTCGGCGCTGGTGTACTGATCGACGACGAACGACGGGTCCAGCCGCTCTGCGAGCCACGCCTGGCCCCGAAACAATCCGCCAAGGACCGACGGCGCACTCGTGGCAAGCCGGGTCACAAGTCGCTGTACCGCGGGCATGTTGCCGTCGGCAGACGGCGGGGTGGCTCCGGCGATCACGTCGACATGCTCTATCCGATCAGGTCGATCAGCAGCCGTCGCGAGGGCATACGGCCCACCCCCGGAGAACCCGACGATGTCAGCCGTTTCCACGCCGGCGTCGTCGAGTACCGGGGTGACGAACTCGGCGGCGTCGCGGATCGACCGGTCCGGCCACGACGGGGAGCGCCCGTATCCCGGTCTGTCCGGGGCGAGGACTCGAACTCCGCGCTTCCGAGCGGGGCGGTCGAGGAGTTTCCCTAGCAGTCGCGACCCGGGGGTTCCATGTAAGAAGACGACAGGGGCGCCGTCCGGTCGACCGTACTCGGTGTACGATATTGGCCGCCCGTCTGCGGCGCGAGCAACACTCGCTTCGTGCGGCTCAGACTGTGAGTCGTCAGCGGGCGTAGCAACCGTTGACATCATCACTACTTGCAGGAGGAACTGTGTACAAATGGTGCCGGACGTATGCGGGAGTTTATACTATCACGGAGAAAGAGTGTTATACAATTGTCAAATGTCGAGAACCACTTGTCCGATATACCTTCCAGCGGGTCGATCGGTTATGTGGGAGAATGACTGTCTCAGATCTGATGCGAACCGATGTCGTCACCGCCCGGACGGACACACAAGCCGGCGAGCTTGCCGCCAAGATGCGCGACGAACAAGTCGGCAGCGTCGTCATCACCGAGGACGGACGCCCGATCGGAATCGTCACCGACCGAGACCTCGCACTCGGCGTCGTCGCCGAGAGCGCGGATCCACAAACACGAACTGCTGCCGACGTCATGACTGACGAACTGAGCACAGTTCCGTCCGATATCGGCGTCTTCGAACTGTGCGACGAGTTCGCCGACGCCCGCGTCCGGCGGATGCCGGTCGTCGACGACGACGGCGCGCTCGCGGGGATCATCACTCTCGATGACCTTCACGTGCTGCTCACTACCGAACAGCACGACCTCGCGAGAGCCGTCCAGTCGGCGATCCCACCGTACTGAGCGACGAGGCACCGAGACAACGAGACGTGTCAGCGAATCACGCGGCACGTTCAAACGCGTGGGCCCCGTCGGCCCCGGCACAGCCATGATGCTCCCCACCCACGCGCTTGCTGGAGCCGCCCTTGCGGTCCCGCTGGCGGCAGTCGCGCCTGAGGCGGCCGCGCTCGTGCTCGCGGCGGGACTGGTGGGCGGTGCCCTCCCGGATCTGGACCTGTACGTGGGACATCGCCGCACGCTCCACTTCCCGGTGTACTACTCGGCGGCCACAGCCGTCGCCGTCCCGTCGGCCTTCTTTTTCGACACGGTCGCGAGCGCCGTGATCGCCGCCGGACTCGTCGGCGCGGCCGCACACAGCGTCGCCGACGTGTTCGGCGGCGGGTTGGAGCTGCGACCCTGGCGCGCGACGGCAGACCGCGCAGTGTACGACCACTTCAACGGGCGCTGGATCGCGCCCCGTCGATGGATCCGGTACGACGGCGCGCCCGAAGACCTGCTGCTGTCGGCGACGCTCGCGGCCGGACTGTGGGGCGTCGTCGACGGACCGCTGCAGTTCGTCGTCGCCGGCGCGCTCACAATCGCGGCCGTCTACACCGTCGTCCGACGGATCCTCCCGCGACTCGTCGAGCTGATCGTCCCCGCGCTCCCGGCGGACATCGTGTCCGCGCTTCCCGCGCGCTACCGACCGCACGCGGCGACTGAGACGGACGATGGCGGACGCGACACGCAGGCGAGTTCGCGCGGCGATCGCAGCGGTCGTGTCGCACGAAATGGCCGGTAGCTATGCACGATGCGGTCCACCTCGGTGCCGTCTCCCTGCAGATCGGGATCGCTGCCGGCGGCGTCCTCGCAGTCCGACGCGGTGACGCGGCCGCCGCGTTCAACGCGGCGTTCGCGCTGACGGTCGCGCTGTTTCCGTTCGGACTGTCAGTAACCGGGCCCCCGGCAGTCGCGGAGGCGGTCGCCGGCTCCTCGGAACTGTTGCTGTGGGTCGCGCTGGCAGGGTTCCTGCACGTCGTCGGGATGCTCGGCTGGTACGACACCGTCTGGTGGTGGGATCACCTCACGCACACCGTCTCGGCGGCGCTGGCAGCCTCGATAGTGTACAGCGGGCTGGTCGTTATCTCACGCCCGCCAGTCGGTCTCGGCCTCACGAGCGTCGCCCTTGCAGGCGCAACGGTCGGGTTCGTGCTCGCCCTCGGCGTGTTCTGGGAACTCGGCGAACTGTTCGCTCGGGATATCGCCGAGTGGCTCGATATCGAACCGGTGTTGGTCCACTACGGCTGGCGCGACACGGCCTTGGACCTCGTGTTCGATCTCGTCGGCGCGCTCGTCGTCGTCGTCATGGACCTCAGCCTGTCCGTCGCTATCGCCGCCACGTCGCCTACTGCGACGCGGACCGCCCTGGTGTGGACGGGCTGGGCAGTCAGCGGCGGGTCGGCACTCCTGGCGACAGGATTAGTCGCCTCACACTACACGAGCGAGTCGAGGTAGAACACGAACAGTCCGAGGGAGGTGAGCACACCGAGCGCCGCCGTGACGGAGATCCGCCCGACCGTCAGCGGCGCGGTGAAGCCGCTCGTGTCCTCCGGATGGACGTACCGCAAGCGGACGAGCGCCGCGTTCACGGCCACGAACACGGCCAACAGCGCTCCGTTCGCGATGCCGGCGACGACCACGAGGTCGTCGAGGAGAACAAACGGGATCGTGAGCGCCGCCACGAGCGCGATCGCGAGATGGGGGGTCCGTCGTTCGGGGTGGATGCGAGAGAACGCTGTCGGGAACGAGCGGTACTCGGACTTCGAGACGCCGTACGTCAGTCGCGAGGTCGACACCAGCAGGATGAGCACGGTGTTGGCCGTCGACGTGAGCGCGATCGCGGCGACGACGCTGCCGACCGCCGCGCCGCCGCCCGCCTCGGCGACGAACGCGAGCGGCGACCCCGACGCACCGAGGACGGCCGAGTCGACGAGTCCGACGGCCGAGAACGCGACAAGAACGTACAGCACGGTCGTGATGATGATTGCGAGGACGACCGCGCGGGGGATTGTCCGCGTCGGGTCCTCGGTCTCCTCGGCGACGTTCACGATCGAGCCGAAGCCGAGGTACGCGAAGAACACGAGGAACGTCGCCTCGACGATGCCGAGCCCGCCGCCGGGGAGCGCGAACACGTCCACTGTGCCCCACGTCCGTGCGCCGACCCAGATGACGATAGCTAGACCGGCGATCTCGGCGATCGTAAATACGAGGTTGAGCTTCGCAGAGAGGTCGATCCCCCAGTAGTTGACCCCGGAGGCGACGAGCACGAGCCCGAGGGCGGCGGCTGCGGTCGGCACGTTCGCGAATCCGGAGAGGTAGCCCGCGAACGCGATCGCGACGGCGGCCGTCGAGACGACCCCGACGAACACGCGTAAGACGGCGACGACCTCCGCGAGTCGTTTGTTGTCGAACGCCTCGCGGACGTACACGTAATCGCCCTCGCCGCGCGGGAACCGCGACGCGAGTTCCGCGTAGCTGAGGCCGGTGAAGGACGCGGCGACCGCCGCCAACAGGAACGCCAGCGGTACCGACTCACCGGCGACGCCCGCGGCGGCGCCGAGGATCGCGTAGATCCCTGCACCGAGGATGAGTCCGACGCCGTAGACCACGACCTCGAATAGCCCGAGGTCTCGCCGGAGTGACGGAGCGGCGGCCGCGGTCGTGTCCGTCGCTCCGGGGTCGTCCGGAGCGCTCACACGTCGGGGCTCGACTCTTTGCGCCCGGTGAGGCTATCCGGGACGAGCCGGTAGAACTCGAACTGCACGTCCGCCGTCGGTCGCCCAAAGATGTCGACGAGCGGGATGCCCACCCGATTCAGCCCAGCCAGCGTTTCCGTGGAGATGTCGCCGTCGGTGGTGCGTTCGAGCCGGCCGGACGCGACGACGCTGTGCCACTGGTCGCCGACGGTATCGTACGTGACGAACGCGACCGCGCGGTCGGCAAGCGGGGGCTTCTCGCTGTCACTACCGACGGCCAGCCGGAAGTAGAACGTCTCCTCGTGCCCGTCGTAGCCGTACGAGACGGGGACGCTGTGGGGCGGCTGCTCGCCGTCTCTCTCGGCGTGCAGTGAGAGGACGCCGACGCCGCCGGCGCCGAGAAACTCGTCGCGTTCGTCGTCGTCCATCGTCACTGGATCGGGGGCGCTCATACCGGGAATACGTCACCAAAGGTGAAAAAACAGGTCGGCGGCTCCCAGCGGCCGACCTATTATACGCTATCCGACGTATTCACCGACATGGCATCTGTTCGCAAGGTCGTCGTCGACGTCTTGAAGCCGCACGCGCCGCCGCTCGTCGAGTTCACCGAACGGGTGAACGAAACGCCAGGCGTCGACTCCGCGAGCTCCCGACTCATCGAACTGGACCGCGAGGTGCAGAACATCGCGGTGACCGTCGAGGGCGAACCGATCGACTACGACGCCGTCGTCGAGACCATCGACGGGCTCGGGGCGACGGTCCACTCGGTGGACGAGGTGACCTGCGGCGACCGGCCCTCAGGCGACACGCTCGCACCGGAATCGGACGACTGATCGACCGTGTCGTCGCTCCGAACGCGGATTGCGCGATCGATCGCGCGCGAGGACGTCCGGGCTATCGCCCGGCGGTACTTCGTCTCGAACGGGTTCGACGGGACTCTGACCGGGATCGGCATCGTCGTCGGCGCCGTGCTGTCCGGAATCCCGAACGGGACGGTCGTCGTCAGGATCGGTCTGAGCGCCGCCGTCGGACTGGGGACCTCGGCTGTGTGGAGCGTCTGGGAGATCGAGCGCGCCGAGACGCGCGCGGAAATCCACCGGCTCGAAGCGGCGATGCTCGTCGACCTCGACGACACGCGGGTCCAGCACGAGCAGTCGACGACGAGACTGGTCCACGCCGTCGCGAGCGGGCTCGGACCCCTGATCGGGATTCTCCTTCCGCTCACGCCGTTCGTGTTCGAGGGGACCGTGTTCACGATGGTGACCGCCGGAGCGGCCTCGGTCGCGATCGCGGTGTGCGTGCTCGGCGCGTTCGGGGCGTACATGGGCAGTATCTCCGGGCAGCGATGGTACGTCGCGGCCGCACGGATGGGGCTGGCCGGGGTGGTCGTCACCGCGATCAACCTCGTGTTGCCGGCGTGAGATCGTCACACGGGAATCGTCGATCCCCGACCCCCTGGAATTTGACGACCGCTCACCGCCACGGTCAGAGCCCGAAGTACGCCGCGCCGACCTCGGCGGCCGCATCGAGCGTGTCGTACGTGTCCGCGCCGCCTTCGGCCTCGTAGATCACCCAGTCGACGCCGTGATCACGGGCGGCGCGGGCGACGGCCGACAGGTCGAGGTCGCCCTCGCCGACCGGAACCGTCGTCCCCGCTGCACCGTCGTAGCCCTTGAGGTGGACCAGGTCGATGCGGTCGGCGTGACGCGAGAGTAGCGCCAGGGGGTCGGCACCCGTGGCGCCCGCCCACCCGAGGTCCAGCTCCAGCCTGACGCCGTCAGCCGCCGCCAGCAACCGGTCGAGCGCGTACTCGCCATCGATCCGCTCGAACTCCTGATCGTGGTTGTGGTAGTGGAGGTCAAGCCCGTGTTCGGCCATCGCCGCCGCAGCCACCGAGAGACGATCGGCGGCGGCGTCAACGGCCTCCCCCGACCGGAAGTGGTCGGGATCGAGCCACGGAACGACGACGCGGTCGCAGCCCACGGCACGACACGTTGCGGCGACGCCCTCCGGGTCGGGCTCGATCGCCGACAGATCGACGTGGGCGCCCGCCGCCGCCACGCCCGCCGCCTCCAGCGCCTCCCGGAGGTCGGCAGGGTCGTCGCCGTCGACGCCCCCCGCGGTGACGCCTGCGAACTCCACCCCGTCGATGCCGGCGGCGCCGACGCGCTCAACGACCGTGGCGAGGAAGTCGTCGACCTCGCGGACACTGTACAGTTGGAACCCGAACGAAGGGCCGGTCCCGTGTCGGTGGTCGGTCATTCGTTTCCCGCTTCGTCGTCGGGACTCGCCGCCGCGCCGGAACCGTCGGGTGCCGCAAGCACAGACTCAGGGAGGAACGCCGAAACCGTCCAATTGGGCGCGTCGACGACCTGACTGATCTTCAGGTCGACCGCCGCAGAGCACAGCACGTACGCGTCCGGTCGCGAGAAGCCGCGCCGTTCGTGCAGGTGGGCGATCATGTCGCTGATCGCCGCCTTCGTCGCGTCCATGAGGTCCGGCGCGATACCGGTCGTGGCGTACATCGGCTCGTCGCGCCCGCTGGGCGTGAACGGCCCGGACGTCTCGAACTGCGGACCGGGAACGGAGTGGTGGTCGACGAGATCGAGCCGGGCAGTTACGGTCGTAGGTGATTCGATGCCCGTGAGACACACCTCGCCGTCACCCTGTGCGGCGTGACAGTCACCGATCGAGAACAGCGCGCCCGCCGCTTCGACGGGGAGATACAGCCGCGATCCGGCGGTCAGCTGCTTCACGTCCATGTTGCCGCCAACGCGACGCGGTGGCATCGTCGAGTGAGGGCCGTCGCCTCCGGGAGCGACGCCGAGGTTGCCGGGGAACGGGGCCAGCGGCACCGCCACGTCCGGCGCGTCGGCGGCGGCGAACGTCGCGACCGGCGTCCCGTTCCGCCGGGCGTCCAGGTCCCACTGTCGGACGTGCGGGTCGCGGAACTCCGCCGGGAGCAGGCCGCCCTCGCGTTCGCCCGGCGGGACCGCGGTGACGCCCCAGCCACGGTGCTCGAACGCGAGCAGGTCGACGGCGAGCGTATCCCCGGGCTCGGCGCCTGCGACGGCGACCGGCCCCGTGAGCGGGTGCCCCTCGGCGTCGACGGATCGCAGTTTCTCGACGCTTACGGGCGGGTCGAGCTGGCCGTCGTACGCGTCGCGGCAGTCGAAGCGGACGACGCTGCCCGGTTCGACGGTGAGCGCGGGCTCGATGTCGGCGTCCCAGTGGTAGTGGACTGCATCGTCGGCGGACAGTTCGTGATCGGAGTCCGGGACGTCGGGGACGGCGAAGCGGCGCTGTGACACGCATTGTTGTGTGCGTCTGAGCAATATAAGTAGTAGCGCGTACTCAGCCGATACTCTCTCGGACGGACTGGGGCGGCTTGGCGATCGATGACGATATGTCGATCGACTTCCGATCATGTTCCGACATGGGAGCGAACTGCGCCGTCGGCCCGCCTCGGGTTCCCGACGAGAGGTCTCAGTGATAGTCGTGACGGCGGTGACGGCGATAGGGTTGCTCGCCGTCGGAACGCTGTCCCAGCTATACGGGTTCCGCCTCGGGGGAACGATCGCGGTCCCGGTGCTCGCGGTGTACACGCTGAAGAACGTGCTGATGCTTCCGATATTCCTACTCAGCACCGTGCTCGCGTACGTCGGGCTCCGGGTCGTCAAGGACCAGACGCTCGCGTACGGTCGCGACGAGTTGTTGGTCGCGATGACGGTCGGGAGCCTGATTCCGATCGGGTTGCTCCTCCTGTTGACCGAGCTGCTCCCCTCCTCGCTGCGCTCGGTGGTCTTCATCGGAAGCATCCTCCCCGGGCTGGCGGCGTACAACTACCACCAGCTGAAGCCGGGGTCCCGGCTCAGGGACGCCGGCGTCGCATCGGCGCTGTTATTCGGACTCCTCGCGCTCGGGTGGCTCCTCGTCTCGCCCGGTCTCCGCCCCGTCATCGGCACGCTCACGCCGGCGGCGCTGTACGCCGTAACGGCGGACGTGGCGGCGTTCAAGGGCGCCGCCGTGTCCGCGACGCCGGAGCCGACGATCTTCGAGCGACCGATCGCGGTCGGACTGTTCGTGGTCGGCGTCGTCCTCTCCGAGCGTGTCCGCGCCCGCTACGGACTCCGGATCGGGCTGATGGCGATGGCGCTGCTCGCGGTGTACGCGCTCGCGAACGTCTGGTTGTTGTTCCTGTACGCGGTCACCCTGGCGGTCGCGTACGCCTTCCTCCAGACGCTGCACCGGGAGACGATGTTGTACGGCCGCGTCACTATCTCGGTGACCACCGCGGTCGCGGTCGTCCTCGTCGTTCCCCTGGTGTTGGTCACCCCGGTAACGAGGGGGCTTTCGGCGTACTTCGTCGGGGTCCTCGCGGGGATCAACGCGTACAACTGGCACACCGCTCACCCGGCACGGCGGCTCGACGTTCCGCTGCTCAAACTCGGGACGTTCGCGGTACTGCTGATCGTCGCCCGCGGTGCGGTTGCCCTGATTCCGGATGCCGGTCGGGTGCTCCAGACGGGCGTCCCGTCAAATTTCGGCCCACTCACGGTCGTGGCAGGACTGTTCGTGGCCGCCGTCGCGTACGGCCTGGTCGAGCGCAGGATCGTCGAGAAGCCCTCGACCGATGACGTGTTCGACTCGTCGATCCTCTCGGGAGGCGAGCGATGAACGCTTCCGCCGCGTTCGAGGTGTTCCGGACCGAGACGGGATGGCGGTGGCGGCTTCGGCACGACGAGGCGGTTGTCGCCGTCAGCGACGGCGCGTACGAGACGGCGGGCGGCGCTCGGGAGGGTGTCGACCGCGTTCGCGGCGCGATGGCCGAACTCGAATACATCGAGACATCGCTTGCACCCCCCGCGAAGCCGCGCATCAGGGTCGAAAGCGCCGAGTCCGGAGCGTTCCACTCATGGAGCCTCGTCGACGGGGACGAGACGTTGGCGATCGCACAGCACACCTATCCGACGCGGGAGGAAGCCCGTTCGGAGGCGATGGACGTCGAGCAGCTCGCCTTCGGCGCGCTGCCGGTGTATCTCGTCGGCGCCGACGACGAGGGAGTCGACTTCGACCCGTTCGACGTCGGCCTCTCGCAGGTAGGCGGCGTCCTATCGACGCTGCTGCGTCGCGGACGCGAACACCGCCGATACCTCGAGAGCATCGACACGCGGATCGTAGTCTCCGGCATCCGCGGGAAGTCGTCGACGACCCGGCGGCTCGACGACGTGTTCAACAGACGGGGATACGACACGCTGACGAAGATCACGGGGAACCAACCCCACCTCATTCGCAACGGCGACGTGATCCCAATCCGGCGGAACGGCCCGCACACGACGCTGTACGAGAACATCAACGTCCTCCGGGAGTTCGGACCGCAGCTCGAACGGTACACGCCCAAGGACGTGGCGATCTTCGAGAACCAGGGAATCACCGAGTACACCACCCGCCTCATCAACGAGCGGTTCGTCAGGCCGCACGTTGTCGTGATCGCGAACGTCCGCCAGGACCACCAGGACACCCTCGGCAAGACGCTGCCGGACATCGCCAGGGCGTTTGCGCGGACGGTGCCCTCCGACACGACGGTCGTCTGCGGCGAACAGAACCCGGTGCTGTACGACTACATGCGCGCGGAGGTCGAAGATCAGGGTGCGACGATGGTCCCGGTCGATATCCCGCCCGAGCACGACGGCCGAATCGGGGCGGAGACCGTGTACGCGACCAACACCGTTCTCCGGGAGCTCGGATATCGACCCGTCCCGGACGAGCAACTTGGCGCGTATCTCGACGCCATCCAACCGGAGTGGGTGAGACTCCCGGGCGGTCGGGTGTTCAACGGCGCGGAGGTCAACGATATCGAGAGCACCGAGGCGGTGCGTGACGCGCTCGTCGGCGACGATTCCGTACTGCCTTTCGTGTTCCTCAGGTCGGACCGACGGAGCCGAACCGCCTCGTTCGCGGCGTACCTCGACACGCTGGCCGAGCGCGATCTGATCGACCACGCGCACTGCGCCGGCGACTACACCGACGTCTTCGCGCGCAACGTCTCGATTCCGGTCGAACGACACGACCGTTCGGAGGGGGCCGACGCCGTGCTCGACGACCTCCTCGACTCGGAGGAACCGGTCCTGCTGATGGGGAACACGGTCGACGACTTCATGCGGGACATGGAAGCCGAGATCGAGTCACGGGCCCAGATCGCCGAGGCCGAACCGGACCCCGAGTCGGTCGTCGTGCCGGCGCCGAGTGAGTAGCGGCGCGGTCAAGTCGAAACGTTCAGACTGGCCGGCGGCCGACTCACCGTGTGAGCCGGTATCGAACGCTCGTGTTGTTCCTTCTCCTGGCGGCAGTCTGGGGCTCGGCGTTCATGGCGATCAAGGCAGGCCTCGAGTTCTTTCCGCCCGTGCTGTTCGCGGCGATCCGGTACGACGTCGCTGGCGTCGTGATGCTCGCGTACGCCGCGTACACGACTGAGAGTCTCGTGCCTCGGGGACGAGCGCAGTGGACCGAGGTGGGCATCGGCGCGGTGCTGCTCATCGCGGCATACCACGTACTGTTGTTCGTCGGCCAGACGGATCCGACCGTGACGAGCGCGGCCGCCGCTGTCGTCGTGAGCCTGAGTCCGGTGCTCACCACCGGATTCGCCAGAGCGTTCCTCCCCAGCGAGCGGTTGACGGCGCTTGGCCTCGTAGGCATGTTCCTCGGTCTCGCCGGCGTCGCGGTGCTCTCAGAACTCGACCCGAACGCCCTCCTCGCCGGGAGTACGGTCGCGAAGCTGCTCATCTTCGGTGCCGCAGCGGCGTTCGCGCTCGGAAGCGTCCTCTCGCGCCGCGTCGATTCCGACCTCCCGATCGCGACCATGGAGGCGTGGGCGATGCTCGGCGGCGCGGTGATCATGCACGGGGTCTCGCTCGGACTGGGTGAGTCGGCCGGGACCGTCGCGCTCACAGGGGAGGCTATCGCCGCGCTCGCGTACCTGTCGCTCGCAGCGAGCGCGGTCGGCTTCCTCATTTATTTCGAGTTGCTGGAGCGGCTCGGCCCCGTCGAAATCAACCTCGTGAGCTACCTCGCGCCGATCTTCGCCGCGCTCTCCGGGTGGGCGTTTCTGGCTGAAGTCCCCACGGCTGCGACCGCGGGCGGGTTCGTCCTCATCTTCGCAGGGTTCCTCCTGCTCAAACGCCGCGCGATCCGCGCCGAAATCGCGACGTTGACCGACGCCGGTGGGAGGACCGCCGACTGACCGATCCCGACGCCGTCGCCTCCCGCGGAGTTATTGGCCCCCGCGGAGACAGTCCGGTATAATGGAGACGCGACTCGGCGAGTACGTCGACGAGTTCACCCGTCGTGACTGGCAGACGCTCCCCCCCGATGCGGTCGAGGACCCGGTTCGCCTGGCAGTCGTCGGCGCCGGGTGGTTCACAGCGGAATGGGCGCTTCCCGGCATCGAGCGGTCGGCGTTCACGGAGGCGACTGTGGTGACCGACGTCGATGCCGACGCCGTCGACGCAGTCGCGTCCGGGACCGACCTGACCGGAGTTCCCCCCGAAGCCTTCCGCGCGGGCGAGGTCGCGGAGGAGTACGACGCGGTGTACGTCGCGACGCCGAACGCGACGCACCTGCAGTACGTGGAAGCAGCCGCAAAACAGGGGAAAGCGGTGCTGTGTGAGAAGCCGATGGAGGCGTCGCCCGAGCGCGCCGAGCGACTCGTCGAGGTCTGTGAGGATGCGAGCGTCCCGCTGATGGTCGGCTATCGGATGCAGACGGACCCCGTGGTCCGACGGCTGAAGGACCTCGTCGACGCCGGATTCGTCGGTGACCCGATCCACGTGCACGCGACGATGTCGCAGACGATGCTCGGCGAACTCACCGGAGACACCGACCAGTGGCGCCTCGACCCCGATCTCTCTGGCGGGTGTGCGCTGATGGACATCGGGATCTACCCGCTCAACACGACGCGGTTCGTCCTCGATGCCGATCCCGTCGCCGTCTCCGGTCACACGCGAACTGAGCACGAGGCGTTCGAGGGCGTCGACGAGCACGCCGACTTCCGAGTGGAGTTCCCCGGCAGCGTGGCGGCGATGTGCACCGTCAGCCAGAACGCGACACACGCGAGTCGGCTGGAGATCTCCGGCACGGAGGGACGGGTGGTCCTCGACCCCGCCTTCTACGAGCGAGAGGAGCGCGAACTGTCGGTCGAACGCGGCGACGTGCGGATGGACGTCGAGGTCGACCCGGTTCACCAACTAGAAGAGGAGTTCGCCTACTTCGGCCACCACCTGCTGACGGAGACGCCGTTTCATCCGGACGGTCGGCACGCGCTCGTCGATTCGCGGGCGTTGGAGGCGATCTACGAGTCGGCGGAGACGGGCGAGAGCGTCCGACTGACAGAGTAGCCGGTACCGGACCCCGAGATGGCTCACGCCGCGAAGTCGGCTTCAGTGCGATCGGGGCTCCCGACACGAACGCGTTGTCGCGGCGGACTTCGGCGGCGGGGGCCGATCACACGCTTCTTTCCGGCCTTTTGCTGTTATTTCGTAAGAGTCTGGACGCGAGATCAGCCTCATCCAGGAGGAGGACGGGGGCGATGCAAGATTGGCAGGGGAACTGATTCTATCCCAGTTCGTGGTGGCAGAAGTGTCATTTAATTAACTTTGCCATCGTATCTGCTCGTATGAGCGAAGCAACAGGCATCGAAGTTCACGACATTCTCGTCCCGACTGACGGAAGCAAGGCGGCGATGAAGGCCGCGAGACAAGCGATCGACCTAGCGAACAAGAACGACGCCACGGTCCACGCAATGTACGTGATGGACATGGGCGACGCCGACTTCGTGGCGGTCCCGAGCGACATCGCGGAGACGCGGACGCGACTGGAAAAGAAGGGACGAGGCTTCACGAACGACATCTCGGAGCTGGCCGGCGAGGCGGGCGTCGACTGCGTCACCGTCGTGAAGTCGGGCATCCCGGAGGACGAGATCATCGAGTACGCCGAAGCGGAGGGCGTCGACCTCATCGTCATCGGAAAGCGCGGTCGAGCGGACCCGGACAAGCCACTCATCGGGTCGACGACGAAGCGCGTTCTCGGCCGGACCGAGGTCCCCGTCCGCGTCGTCTAACCGAGCCGCAGGCCGCGAGCCGCCGAGTAAGGACTCCGTCGTGACCAACAGTCAGCTCCGATCGGACTCCCACTGACTTGCGCTCGCGTCGAGTTGATGAGCCTCCCGTACGAAATCGCTGTAGTGGGCGACGATATCGCCGTGGGTCACGATCCCCACGAGTTCGGTGTCCGTGACTACAGGGAGCTTCTTGATCCCGCCGTCGTTCATCCGTTTGACTGCCGACCTGATCGTCACGTCGGGGGCGATCGTTTGCAACGGGTGGCTCGCCGCTTTGTCGACCGGAACGTCGTCGAGCGCTCGCCCCGTGACGACGCCAGCACGGACGATATCTGTCTCCGTGAGGATCGCCAGCGGCGTTCCGTCCTTGGTGATCAGCACGCTCCCGATCCCGGTGTCGAGCATCCGCTTGGCGGCGTCTCGAACGGTCACGCCGGCGTCGCACGTGACGACCTCCCGGGTCATGAGGTCTCGAACGAGCATACTGTGGCGTCGGGGCAGGGGTATTCAGTTGTGTCGCTCGGTACCTCGAAATCCCCCGTGGGCCTTCGTCAGGCCATGAATCCGCCGTCGATGACGAGCGGGTGGCCCGTCACGAACGACGACTCCTCGGAACACAGCCACACCACGGCCGACGCGACCTCCTCGGGCGTCCCCATTCGCCGCAGGGGCTTCGCCTGAACGAACTGCTCGATGGTCCCCTCGCCCATCTCCTCGTTCGCGCGGTCGATCATCTCCGTGTCGATGACGCCGGGGCAGACCGCGTTCACGCGGACGCCCGCGGGACCGTACTGCGAGGCGGCCACGCGGGTCAGTCCCACGACGCCGTGTTTGCTCGCGACGTACGGCGCGCCGCCGGCCGCGCTGAGCCCGGCGATCGACGAGGTGTTGACGATCGCGCCGCCGCCGTTGTCGGCCATCACGGCAAGTTCCTCCGTCAGGCAGTTCCACACGCCGGTCTGGTTCACGTCGATCACCCGCTTCCAGTCTTCGAGCGACTGGTCGGCCATCGGTGCGCTGCTGCCCTCGATCCCGGCGTTGTTGAGCGCGAAGTCGGGGACGCCGTAGGTGTCGATCGTCCCCTCGACGAGCGCGGCCACGTCGTCCTGATCGCTGACGTCCGTCTCGACGGCGGTCGCTTCGCCGCCGTCCGCCTCGATCAAGTCCACTGTCTCCGCGAGGTCGTCCGCGTCGATGTCAGCAACGACCACGCTCGCACCCTCTGCGGCGAACCGCTGTGCGGTCGCCCGACCGATGCCCGCTGCTCCGCCTGTCACGATCGCGACGCCGCCGTCGATTCCATCCATGTGTAGATCGGATGTGTCAACACACTCGAACGGCAAATACGCTCCGGCGACTGTCGCGGGGGGCAGGTGCAGAGATACCGTCAACCGGAGATTCAGCCGAGCGTCGGTCGAACGGTTAATACCCCGACCGAGATGACGTACGCGCCCGTGGCGAGGAGGTACGTGTCGCCGGCCGCTGGTGCGGTCCCGAGGCCGAGACCGGCACCGCCGAGCGCGCTCGCGACCGCCGCGACGACGGGAAGCGCGCAGCTCGCACAGGACCCGAGTGCGATCAACCCACCGACGCCCGCGGAGGTCCCGTAGGCCGCCACGTCGCGGACGGCAAGCGAGACGAGGTACGCCAGCGCCGCGTAGCCGAACGCCTGGTACGGGAACACAAACAGCGAGAGCACGGTGCCGTCGTAGCGCACCATCGGCCCCCACCACGGCGGGAGCAACACCACATCGAGTCCCATGGCGGCACCAGAGGAGGCGCCGATCGAGCCGGTAAGCCACCCGAGGACGAGCCCGTAGCCGACGCCGACCAGGCCGGCGAGTGCGAGAACGGCGCGCCCGGAGTCAGGGCGGTCGGCGTGGTGAACGCCGACGACCGCCGCGGTGACCCAGATAAATGAGATCGCAAGGGTTCGCGGTGCCGCCAGCCCCGCGTCGGTGACAACGAGGTACACCAGCGCGAGCGCCGACTGCGCGCCGAGCGCAAGCACCGCCGTCCTGGCCAGCTCCGAGGGCGACTCGAGAGAGCTCCTGACCGCGAACCCGCTCACGGGAGCCCACCTCCGTCGTCGCCGGTGGCGTCGGGTCCCCCGGAAGCGTGAGACTCGATCCCGTCCGAGTCGGGGCCGAGGCCGGAATCGCCCGCATCAGTCGGGCCACCGTCGGCGACGGCCGGCCGCCGGTCGTCGGAGTCGACGGTGGTACCTGCACCCGACTCAGATGGTGCCGCGCCCGGCGGCTCCTCCCCGTCGTCCCCGGACACGTCATCGCCGGCCGCCGGACCCAGCGAGCGCGCCGAGTTCCCGACAACGAGGAGGCTGGAGGCGGCCATCGCCACGGCCGCCAACAGGGGCGTCACGACGCCCAGCACCGCCGCGGGAACGGCGATCACGTTGTAGAGGAACGCCCACGCGAGGTTCTCGCGGACGCGCCGCCGAGTCGCCGACAGCGTATCCAGCGCGCGATCGACCGCCCGCAGGTCTCGTCCGACGAGCACGGCGTCTGCGGCGTCGGCCGCCAGTTCGGTCCCGGACGCCACCGCGATGCCGAGGTCGGCGGCCGCCAGCGCCGGCGCGTCATTGCTCCCGTCACCGACCATCGCAACTGTGCCCGACTCGCGGAGCCGACGGACCGTCTCCGTCTTGGCCTCCGGCGGCAGCCCGGCGTACACCTCGTCGACGCCGTCCACGTCGCGGAGGCGGTCGGCCGACGGACCCTCGTCGCCGGTGAGCACGACGACGCGCCGACGCTTCCCGAGCGCGGCGACCGCCTCGCGCCAGCCGGGACGCGGGTCGTCGACCGCGACGAGGACGCCCCGAACGGCGCCCCCCCAGCCGACGTACGCAGCGAGGCTACCGTCGGCCTCAGCCGCGGCGTAGCGTTCTCGCACCTCGTCCGGAACCGAGTTGTCGTCGGCATCGAACAGCGATTCGCCACCGACGGTAACGCGCGGCCCGCCGGCGACGCGGCCGGAGACGCCGCGACCCGGATGCGTCTCGAAGTCTTCGACTGGAGATGCCGGGCCGAACGCGGACGCAGTGTCGCCAGCCGCTTCGACGACCGCGGCCGCGACGGGGTGATCCGAGCGTGCCTCAACGGCGGCTGCGCGCCCGAGTAGCTCCGCGCGGGTGGTCCCCGCTGCGGTCACTGCCTCCTGCAGGGCCATCTCACCAGTCGTCAGCGTCCCCGTCTTGTCGAGGGCGACCACGTCGACTTCGTCTGCGGTCTCGACGGCGCTCCCGTCAGTCAACACGACGCCGTCCGTGAGGAGCGCTCGCGTTCCGGCGGCGATCGCCAGCGGTGTCGCCAGTCCGAGCGCGCACGGACACGAGACGACCAACACCGCCAGCCCGGTGAGCAGTGCCGCCGTCGGCGGCGACCCGAGTGCGAGGTGAACGACGAACGCCAGCGTCCCGAGGACGAGCACGACCGGAACGAAAATCGTCGCTAGGGCGTCGGCCAGCCGCTGGGGCGCGCCCTCACCTCGGACGTCCCACAGGAGCGAGACGACCCGGTCGAGCGTCCGCTCGGCGCCGTCGGCCGCCTCAATGACCAGCCGACCGTCCGAGACGACGGTCCCGCCCCGGACTGTCGCTCCAGGTCCTCTGCGGACCGGAAGTGACTCGCCGGTGACGAGCGACTCGTCGACGGCGGCGGTGCCGTCGCGGATCGTCCCGTCGACGGGGACGCGCTCGCCAGACCGGACGACGACCCGGTCTCCGCCCTCGACCGCCTCGACCGGAACGGTCTCGGTGCCGTCGGCGGTCGCGAGGCGGGCGTCCGAGACCCGGTCACGCGTGAGATCGGTCAGCGTTCCGACCGCGCGGCGCTTGACTCGCTCCTCGTAGTAGGTGCCGACGGTGACGGCCATGATAACGACGACGGTCACGTCGAAGTACACCTCGACGCGGCCCACCGTGATCGCGAGTGTGCTATAGAGGTACGCGGTCGTCGCCGCGAGCGCGACGAGGAGGTCCATGTTCGGCTGACGGGTGCGAATTGCCACGTACGCCCCGCGCAGCAGCGGCGCGCCGGTGTACCCCAGCACGACTGACGCCGACACCCAGACGTTCGCGAGGAGGAAGCCGCCGGCGCTCCCACGGAGATCGAACAGCAGTGCCTCCGGGGGAAGCCCGAAGTACGTCGGATAGAGGAACAAGACGTACCACAACATCGCCATCATGCCGAAGAACCCCCCGACGAGCAGGCGCCCCACGGTCTCGTCGTCGTCGCCGACTCCTCCCTCGTCGGTCGTCGGCGCCGCCGCGTAGCCCACGCCGGCGACGGCGTCAGCGACGGCGTCAGGGTCAGTTCGGTCGGGGTCAAAGCGCACCCGCATGGCGTCCGCCGGGAAGTTCGCGTCCGCGGCGGCGACGCCGTCGACGCCGCCGGCTCTGCCCTCGAGGAACGCCTCGCAGCTCGCGCAGTGCATCCCGTCGACCCGGAGATACGCAGTCTCGGCGCCGTCGGGCCCATTCACGTCAGCCGCCCCAGATGCTGCGTCACCGGGGGCGTCCCCGACCTCGTCGCGAACCGCCTCGCGGGCCTCGGCCGAGTCGGCCGCGGCCGGATCGTCGAGCGTCCGCGCGACCTCGAGACAGCCGCGACAGCAGAACGCCCCATCCACACCGTCGTCGCGCACTGGGGTGCTCGGCGTCTCGAGTCCGCAGAGCGTGCAGCCGTCGCTACCGGCCTGAACACGATGGGGGCCTCCCTCGTTCACGGCGTTGGCACCTCACCGTAGTGTGGCAGGTGGACCATCGGGACGGGCACGCCAAGCAGGCCCAGGCCGTGCAACAGCGGGAACAATCCCAACAAGAGGAACGCGCCACCGAGCACCCGATGAACGCGACCTCTGACCGACGCCGGGATCGCACCGAGCACAGTCGCGTACCCGACCATCGCCGGTGCGGTGCCGACGCCGAGCGCGCCGAGCGCGAGCGCTCCGGCCGTCGGCGACCCCCGTGCGAACGCGTAGAGATATGCCGGATACAGCAGGGGGCACGGGAGGAGCGCGTGCATCGATCCGAGGATCGCGATCTTCGGCCCGTCCGCCCACTCCTCAGCACGGTCGCCGGCGACGCGCGCGAGTCGTCCGAACACCGTCGAGACCCCGGGGATGGGGATCCGACCTGGATCGAGGGGGCGACCCCGCACGTAGCCCGCGCCGACGACGAGAACGACGACGCCGGCGACGACGCCGGCGACGCCGCGGACCAAGTCCGCGCCCGCGAACAGACTCCCGCCGGCGATGGCGGCGCCGCCGAGCGCTCCGAGGAGGGCGCCGACGAGCGCGTAGGTCCCGACGCGGCCCAGCGTGAGCAACCCCTGCTGGCGGACGTCACGGAGCGTGACACGGCCGGCGTCGCCGCTCGTATGGCCGGCGTAAGAGGACACCAGCGGACCGCACATCCCGAGACAGTGCGCACCGCCCAGGAGGCCGACGAGAAAGAACGTTCCCAGTTCGACCGCCCCGGCGAACCCAGCGACCATCCCCTCAGTGGGCGTCCGCGCGGTCAGTTTCGCCCTCGTGGGGGCCGAACGCGACGTACAGGGCGCCAACCGTGAGGACGACCGACACGCTCGACACGACCGCCTCATAGATGGCACCGTTGCCGAATAGCGCGTATGCCCACAACGGAACGAGCACGACGAGCGAGAGGGCCAGTAGCGTTCGCGGCGTCATATGTGTATATCCGAGATGCCTGGTCACAAGTATATTCGGGTCACCTGATTCTCAGGGACTGGGAAGCAGTTGGGTTTATTAATCACCAGTAAGCTTTCCCGCTGAGTATGGTACAGCAGCGAGACAGCGACACCGGCCTGACTCGACGACGGGTCATGGCTGCGGGCGCGGCTGCCGCCGGTGGGGCGCTCCTGGGTAGCGCCGCACCCGCCGCGGCCCAATCGGACCCCGGCTTCGACGGCTGGTTCGACGACGTTCCCAACTACGACGGCGTCGTAGACCGCACGGGCCAGTCGGAGGTCACCGTCGAAGTCGGCGTCGAGAACGGCGACGGTCCCTACGGGTTCGGCCCGGCTGCCGTCAGGGTCGATCCGGGGGCAACCGTCGTCTGGGAATGGAATGGTCAAGGTGGCTCACACAACGTCATCGCCGAAGACGGCTCCTACGAGTCCGAGTTAGTGGCGGAGGCAGGCCACACCTTCAGTCACACCTTCGAGAGCGAGGGCGTCTCAACGTACTTCTGTCAGCCGCACCGCGCCCTCGGCATGAAGGGCGCTGTCGTCGTCGGCGGGAGTGGCGGCGGCGGCGGATCATCGGTGTCCGAACCCGATTTCGGCGGCTGGTTCGACGACGTTCCCAACTACGACGGCACGGTCGATGAGCGAGGGAACTCGGAAGTCACCGTCGAGGTCGGCGTCGAGAACGGCGACGGTCCCTACGGATTCGGTCCGGCGTCGATTCGAGTCGATCCAGGGACGACCGTCGTCTGGGAGTGGAACGGTCAGGGTGGCTCACACAACGTCATCGCCGAAGACGGCTCCTACGAGTCCGAGTTAGTGGCGGAGGCAGGCCACACCTTCAGTCACACCTTCGAGAGCGAGGGCGTCTCAACGTACTTCTGTCAGCCGCACCGCGCCCTCGGCATGAAAGGCGCTGTCGTCGTCGGAAACGTCGGCGGCGGGGGTGGCGGCGGCGGCGATGGGTCCGGCGGCGATGGCGAAGGGGCTCCCGAGGAGTCGGGCGGTTCGCTGTTCGTCCCGGACGGGATCAACGGCTGGCTGGCGCTCGTGTTCGGCGGCACGGTCGGGCTGGCGGTCGCTTCGGTCCTGGGCAACGAGGCGTACATCGCCTATCGCACCCACGCGAGCGAGGAAGAGGCGTACGTCCGCGACAAGCCGGTCGATGGTGTCGAAGAAGAGGCGGAAGTCGAACTCGGCGAGGAGTACGACCCGGTCGGGACCGCGGCGCTCGTCGTCGGGTACTTCCTGTTGATATCCGCGCTGTGGGCCTTCATGTACTTCGTCGAGTTCATCGGCGGCCCGACAATCACTGGGTGAATTTATGCACGTCCACCGATTCGAGAAACTCTGGTTTGGCGCATCGCTCGTCCTGATCGTGGCGTTCGTCGGGACCATCGTCTACGGCGCGATCGGTCCCGGGGTCGCGATGGTCGGCGACGACGGCGGTACCATCGAGGCCGCCGCCGTCTCTGACGGGAACTTCGAACAAACCGAAAACTTCCGAGAACCGGGAGTGTACGAGTCCACCGACGGCGACGGCGTCGACGTGTACATCGTGGCTCGACAGTATCTGTTCAACCCCGGGACTGCGGAGCCAATAGAGGTGCCCAGGGGCGAGGAGGTAACGTTCCACGTCACCTCAGCCGACGTGACGCACGGGTTCAACCTCGCCGCCACCAACGTCAACACGATGGTGATCCCCGGGCAGGTCGCCAAATTCGACGTCACGTTCGAGGAGACGGGAGAGTACGGCATCGTCTGTCACGAGTACTGCGGGAGCGGTCACCACACGATGGCTGGCCAGTTGCACGTCGTTCCGCAGTCGCAGTTCGACACGACCGCGGAGGGTGAGAACTAATGGCAACTGGACATCCCGACGATACGGCCACGCACAGTGACGAAGAATACGTGGAGACCGCGGAGGGAACGCGACGCCGCCGGGCGTTCGTCGACCGGTACCCGGAAGCTGCACAGATCGTTCGCATCTGTCTTGGCATCTCGTTCGTCGCGTTCGCTGGCGGCGCGTTGTTCGGCCTGATTCAGGCGCTCCATCGGACGAACGTGCTCCGGATCATCCCCTCGTCGGATTACTATACGCTTTTGACGGGGCACGGCGTTCTGATGGTCTTGGTGTTCACGACGTTCGGTATCGCGGGGCTGTTCCAGTGGGCTACCACGAGAAGTCTCGACCGTGAACCCCCGAGCTCTCGGTTGACTGCGGCGTGGCTCGGCACGATAACACTCGGCACGCTACTGGCCGGGGGAACGATCCTCGCGGGACTGACCGACGCGATTCCCGCCAGCGCTGACGTACTGTTCACGTTCTACGCGCCCCTGAAGGCCCATCCGCTGTTCTACGTGGGCGCAGCACTGATCATCGTCGGCTCCTGGCTGGCCGGCGCGAGCTACTTCCTGCAGTTCCGCGAGTGGCGTTCGGAGAACCCCGACGCGCGCATTCCGCTGCAGTCGTTCATGGTCCTGACGACGATGCTGATGTGGTATATTTCGACTCTCGGGGTCGCCGTCGAGGTCGTCTTCTTCCTCATCCCGTGGTCGCTGGGACTCATCAGTCAGGTCGATCCGCTACTCACGCGGACGCTGTTCTGGTACTTCGGGCACCCGGTCGTGTACTTCTGGCTGCTTCCCGCGTACCTGATCTGGTACACGGTCCTTCCGAAGCTCTCGGGCGGTCGGCTGTTCAGCGACCCGCTCGCACGGGTGGTGTTCGTGCTGTTCCTCATCCTCTCAACGCCAGTCGGGTTCCACCACCAGTACACCGACCCCGGGATCGCTTCGGGGTACAAATTCGTCGCGATGACGAACACGTTCTTCCTGTTGTTACCGTCGCTGTTGACGCTGTTCACCGTTGTCGCCAGCATGGAGCACGGTGCCAGGCAGCGAGGCGGCACCGGCTACCTCGGCTGGCTGAAGGCGCTTCCGTGGGAGCGGCCGGCGTTCGCGGGCATCGCCCTCTCGGGCATCATGTTCGCCGCAGGCGGCTTCTCGGGGATGATCAACGCTGGGATGAACATCAACTACCTCATCCACAACACGTTGTGGGTGCCCGGTCACTTCCACCTCACCGTCGGGACGGCGTTCGCCCTCACGCTGATGGCGGTCTCCTACTGGCTGGTCCCGCAGGTGACGGGCAAGCGGCTCCAATGGCGTGGCCTCGCCGCGGTCCAGCCGTACGTCTGGTTCGTCGGGATGGTGTTGATGTCGAACGCCATGCACCGTGCCGGCCTCGCGGGGATCCCTCGCCGGACGGCCGAGCCGCAGTACGACCAGTTCAGCTTCCAGGCTGTCGTCGGCAGCGTCGTCGAGATGCGTATTCAGATCGCGATTGGCGGCACGTTACTGTTCGTCGGCGCCGTGATGTTCCTCGCGGTCATGCTGGCAACGTGGACGCTTGGGAAGTCGAACAGTCAGCTCCGAGTCAACGGCTTCCTCCCGGAACCGATGTCGGGGGCCGAAGACTCGCCGCGGGTGCTCGACAACCTGAAGCTGTGGGTCGGGATCGCGATCGTCTTGGTGGCGCTCGCGTACGGCCTCCCGCTGTACGACATGGTTGCTGACGGAGTGCTCTCGCCGGGGAGTCTCCCGGTTCCGGCATAACCCGCGACGAAGAGACGCCGCAGTCTCCGCCTGCATGTTCTTGATCCGATGACCAAAGACACGACACACAATGAAGATCCGACGGCGGCCGATGGCCCGCGTGACGACCCGACTGCGTCCGACTCGACCTCGTCGGAAGCTGACGACGCGAGCCGTCGACGCCTGATTCGGTGGATTGCAGTGCTCGCATTCGCAGTACCCGTCATCGTCGAGTTGCTCACGTTCGGTGGGCTGATCGGCGACCAATTGCTCGGAGGCGACGACGGGACCGACGGGTCCTCGGGGGGAGACGACGCTGCGACGGAGTCGGCCACTCCGGCGGCGGATGCCGTCGGCGTGGGCGACGAGTTGCTCCCCGAGACGCAGCCGATCGAGACGGTCAAGACCTCGGAGATCAGGGGGGAGTCACCGGGATCACGGACCTACATACTCCGGGTCGTTGTCGAGAATCCGACAGATGAGGATATCGAGTTGCGCCTCACAGGAGTCTCTCTCAGAGACGAGTCGAGCCTGGACAGCGTTTCCACGAGCGGTGCGATCGCGGCGGGCGAGACGGGTGAAGTGACCGGTGCGTGGGACTTACCGACGGATTCGATGCCTGTCGCCGTGGACGCCGTCTTGCGCCGAGGCGGAGAAGACGTGGTCGCGCGGTCAGTTACGCTGAAACGACCGCCGATCCGCGGGTGAGCGGATCGGCGCGCGAATCGACTGTGGACGCTTATGAGACTGCGGCGGGTACAACACACAATGCAACTGCAATCTGAGACTATCGAGCGTAACACCGGTTCGGCATCGGGTGGAGGGCTGTCGTGACTGGCGGCGACACGCACGGTCCTACTCACCCCAGCGGAGACGGCGTTCCCGTCGATGGCACCGTGAAGTTCGATGCGTCGCTGGAGTGTTGCGGTCTTGACGAGGCTGCGGCGGCGGTATTGGGTATTGACCCAAGTGGAGTCACGGCCGACATCCTCCCGCAGCTATCACCCTCTCCGGCGACCACACGCGAGACATTAGAGGCAGTAGTAGAGACAAAGCGGCCGGCAACAATCGAGTGGGCAGCACAGACGACAGAACAGAGCGGATTGGGGTGGGCGGTCCCCGATGGCGACGGCGTCGCGGTGCTGCTTGTCGTTGACGAGACAGCCACCGCGGCGGCGTCCGGTACTGGGATTCGGCCCCGATCCGAAGAGAGCGGTCCCACGGACACAGGGCCCGAATCGAAGTCACGGACTCCGTCGAACGAAGCCGAGGCCCGGACGACTGAAACGCTACTCGACCATACGGAGTCGCTTGCGGGCACCGGTGGCTGGGAGTACGACATCGAGTCAGACGCGCTCGTCTGGACCGCGGGCACGAGGCGGATCCACGGAGTCGACTCCGAGTTCGAGCCGACAGTTGAAAAGGCGCTGTCGTTTTATCACCCGGACCATCGAGAGGAGATTCAAACTGCGGTGCGACGGGCGATCGAGGACGGAGCGGCGTACGACACGGAGGCACAGATTCTCACGAACGGTGGCACCCGGCGGTTGGTTCGGACCATCGGACACCCCATCAAACAGGACGGCGAGGTCGTTGTAGTACGTGGTGCGATTCAGGACATCACCGACTCCCGTGACCAGCAACGACAGATCGCGTTGTTGCAGCGAGCGATCGACGCCGCACCGGTCGGCGTGACGCTCGCAGACGTACGTCAAGAGAACGAACCGCTGGTGTACGTGAACGAAGCGTTCGAGAAGCTCACGGGGTACTCCATCTCCGAAGCGGTCGGCCGGAACTGCCGGTTCCTACAGGGACCAGAGACTACCTCCGCCACCGTCTCAACGCTCCGAGACGCAATCGAGGCTGAGGAGTCGGCCACGGTGACGATCCGCAACTACCGTGCGGACGGGACTCCGTTCTGGAACCGGTTGACGATCGCTCCTGTCACGAACGCAGACGGCAGAGTCACCCACTACGTCGGCTTTCAGACAGACGTGAGCGAACAGAAAGCGACCGAATCAC
Source organism: Halobaculum halobium (assembly GCF_030127145.1). NCBI lineage: Archaea > Methanobacteriati > Methanobacteriota > Halobacteria > Halobacteriales > Haloferacaceae > Halobaculum > Halobaculum halobium. The sequence goes on along the minus strand of NZ_CP126159.1, from coordinate 314,276 downwards.
GGCTCCAAGGGTTCGAACGAGCCGTCGACCAGTCTGGCCACGCGATCTATATTACGGATCTCGACGGCACAATTACCTACGTCAACCGGAGTTTCGAGGAGCTAACGGGCTACGAGTACGACGACGCGGTCGGCCGGACGCCAAACATTCTGAGCTCGGGTCAGATGGGCGAGGAATACTTCGACCGACTCTGGCGGACCATCACAAGCGGGGAAACCTTCGAGGAACGGATCATCGATAAGGACAGCGACGGACACCACTACCGCGCTCACCAGACAATCTCTCCGCTAATCGATGACGGAGACGTGGTCGGATTCGTCGCCGTCCAAATCGACATCACTGATCAGATCGAGCGTGCTCAACAAGTCGCTGTGTTGGATCGGGTGCTGCGCCATAATCTCCGCAACGACATGAACGTCATCTTGGGCCACGCAGGTCGTATCGAACGAGCAACAGACGGCGACGTCGCCGAGTCGGCATCGACCATCACCGCGACAAGCGAGCGCCTCCTCGACCTCGTTCGTAAGGAACGGGCCGTCGTCAAACAGTTCTCGGCCCCGGACGACATTCGCTCACACGACGTCCGCTCGGTGCTTCGATCAGCCCTCACGGATCTCCGGGAGACCCATCCGAGTGCGGAGGTTTCCGTCGACTGTCCGGCCGGATTGACCGTGGATGCAACGCCACAGATCGAAGACGCGCTGGCGGAATGCATCGAAAATGCGATCGAACACACTGACGACGCCGTCCCCACCGTGACCATCGTGGCTGCGAGCGACGCAGGCGGCACTGAGACAGGAGCCGATACGGTCCGCATCTCGATCGCTGATCGCGGACCTGGAGTTCCGGAATCTATCAAAGAACTCGTTACCACCCATCAGATCCCCGATTCGCTCACACACACCGACGGGATCGGTCTGTGGCTCGCGAACTGGATCGTCACCCGATCTGGCGGGTCGATCGAATTCGAGGATCGCGATGGCGGTGGAACCGTCGTACACGTGAGGCTGCCGTTAGCGGGCGTAAGCGAGTGACCTGCCGGCGTCGTGATCCGTAGAACAGGGTAACGGTCTCGGTCAACTGATCGTCGGCTTCCTAGCATCTTCGAACTCACGCAGGCGGGGAGTAGCGGCACTTCGTCGGTTTACTAACTGACTGGCTCACCGGAGGGCTCAGTGGTGGTCAAAGCCACTTGTGCTTAGTTGATTAAGCAAAAGTGGAATTTCGAAGAGGCGATACGCTACGTAGAAGGCCTCAGGAGCAGCTATGCGCAGGATACGGTTGAAAATCGGTGTTTATAAACTGCATAGCGATATATCAAATTTGCTCTGGTGAAGTTCCACAGTTTCGGAGGATAGGCCAGTTTTGGGTTGGGTCGCCATCGATTCGTGCTCTATTCACCAATTGAGAACCAATTTTGAACTGTCCTTGACTAATTTGACAAAAACGTCCAAAATCTCTTGGATTCAGGCGTTGCTGAATAGCATTACCACTCTCGGATGGCGAACCCGGGAGGGAAGCTGCCGGTCAGTCGGGTGGGATCACGCCGAAACGACGATTTCAACGCATTCACCCGCGCTCAACACGGGCGCATAGTCCATCTCGTCGTCAACGCCAGCTTTCACAGGAAATCAGTGAGCCGCCAGATATTGTAGAGCAGGACCGCGAACACGAAGTAGAACAGCCTGACACGGTAGTCTTTCGAGGAGGTCTTTGCGAGGAAATCGTTCTTGATTGATTTGTACTCGTCTTCGATCTTCCAGCTGCGGCTGTAGCGCCGACAGAATGACTCAGCCTCTTCCGGGCCGATTCGGAGATTCGTCGCGAACACGGTTGTTCCCCCACCATTTGTCGACGGAACGTACAGGAACTGCATCGAGTGACTGCCCGATTCGACGTGAACGGACGCCCTTCGTGATTCGAGAGAATGAGCCAGGGCCGAGCGTCTTCCTCGCTTTTGAACGGATCATCTCCGTAGACGACGTCGCCACGCTCGAAAATCAGGGTCTCTTCGTCGGTCACTGGTCGTCCTCGACGCTCGGGTGGGGTTCCGCGGGTGCGTGCTCGCGCCACGCTTCCTTGTCTTCTTCGCCGAATTGTTCGTTGAACAGCGCGGTCACTCGCTCGTAGCCACTATATCCTTCGAGGCGTTCGGCGTCATCGGTCACCGCCCAGTACGTCGCCTTGTGCTCAACGAGGTCACGACCCTTCAATCGCGACAGAGCGGTGCTAACCGCGCCCTCGTCGACGCCAATCTGGGAGGCGATTTCGTGGGCCTTGAACGCACGTTCCTCGTTGGCGACGAGGAACCCCAGTACCTGATCTGGGACAGAAAGATCCGCGAGCTCGTCCTCGCTTGTGTTCTCGAAGGTGTCTCGGTCGATGGACATCTTTGAATGTGGACACGTTATGCACTGTAAAGAGTGTTAGGAGTGAAAGCTACGAAAATACTGGAGTTTAATTCTCTGTTGACCATGGAGCGGTTCGAGGATCGCATGCATTGAGAAGGCCAGCCTCAACTTCTGGTGCTTGCTGGAAGTTCCTCGACTTCTGGCAGGGTCGCCTTGACAGCGTTCTCGTCGAGGAGGCTATTGCCTCACTGGTTGAAGAACTTCAGTAACGGGTGACTCTGGTATTCTGTTCGGCTGATATCCAGATGAAACAGCCGTTAGATAGCTGTTGCGAATCGGTCACGGCCTCAATAGTCCCATTCCTCCAAAACTACTTTTCAACAGGAAAGAACAATCGAATATGGTTCCCGTGAAGACGGCGGTGAGTCTCTGATGGATTTGCTGACCGCGTACAATGGCCTCCTCATCCGCGCCGGGCTCTACTTACTCATTTTCTGGCCCACCGTCGGGTACTACGTCTACTCAGATGCAGAGAAACGAGGGCTCAAGAATCCGCAACTACGCGGTATCTTGCTAGGATTCTTGGGCATATTGGGACTCCTGATCCACTTAGGAATGATTCAGAAGCAGGACTGACCAGTACGTCGCCCGCAGAGATCGTCCGCTGAACTTATCCTCTGTATCCAACGCAACCTCCCACCGATCGCAGTTTTACAGAGCTAGAAGTCTGGAAACCCGGTAGGTACCTACTGCGAGTTTATCGTAAGAAAACAGAAGTATTACTCTCACCGAAGGAATTGTCCAGCCTGTGCCCTCCGATACGGCATCACCATCATACCGTGTAGCGGTTCGAACCCTGCCGTATACTCTCCCAATCGCCATTGGACTTGTACTTCTCAACTGGAGTGTACTAGAACTCGCTTCTGCGTTCACTGACGCCTATTGGGTTGTCGCCGAACTCCTGTCTCCACTCATTGTTTTGACCATCGGAACAGGACTGATTCTCTTCGGTAGCATTGGTGCGATCTCTGAGGCATTTCAGGCTACAAGTGACATACCATCCGAACACCGATAGGAAGGCATTCTGTACGTAGCAATTCAGATCACAGATAGAATAAAACCCTGAAATAATCTAATTCAGGCGTTCCACACCAAGAACTGCAGTGTATCCTCCAAGGGGGGTTGGAACCGTGCTATCGACGGGTCGCTAGTCGTCGAATTTGTGGATAGACATGTTTTCATACATGTCAAAAAGAATTCCTTCCATGACGGAGGAAGCACCCGGATCAGACACCGAGCAGGTATCTGATTCGGGGGTGCGTGGGATGGTCGCGGAGATCGAGCCGGAGTGGCGTGTCACAGCTATCGAACGGAGCCCGCACGGAACTGACCTGGTTGCTATTCTTGACGTTCGAACGCCGGAGCGCCGGTCTGTCGTTCTGAAGGCGACGACAGCTGACTTCGTCGATCCGATTGTTGCCCGGTCAGAGCCCCGGTTATTGGAACTCGTACACCGAGAAACCACGATCCCTGTTCCAGAGGTGTTTGGGTACTGTGACGACCACGATCGATATCCCGCTCCGTTCTACGTGATGGAATACGTTGAGGGAGAAAACTACGAAGGGAAATTAGCGGAACTCTCAGAGGCTGCACGTGAGACCCTACTTCGAGAGGCTGGTGAGAACCTCGCGGAACTCCACGAACTCGGTTCACTGCCTGCAGCAGGCAAAATCGGAGTGCAAGACGGTGAATTGTGTGTTCTCGATACGGACGACCATCCCCGACACGACGACTTCCGCGAGGCAGTCTTGGCTGACTGTGAGGAGACGCTCGACAGACTCGCAGATGGAGGCTTCTACCCGAACCTCACAGACGACCCGGAGCGTTTCGCCGATCTCGTACCGGAACTGCGGGAGTACGTACGGGAGCGTATTCCTGCCCTGCCAGCGCCCGAAGAGCCGACGTACTGCCACTGGGATTACCGCATTGGAAACCTCCTAATCGAGCCAGACACAGGTCGCACATGTGCGGTTCTCGACTGGGCGAACCTCTCGTCGGCGGAGCCAGCGTACAACCTCGCACAGACGGAGTTCTACCTGTTGAGCCCGATAGCCGACGGTCCCGAATGGACGAATCGGCTCCGTGAAGCCTTCCGTACTGCATACGCGGAAACCCGAACCGACTGGTCGTTCGACGAACCGACGCGAGAACGGATAGACGAGTACCGACTCGTCGCCCGATTGGGCGCGATGGCGAGCCTCCCGCTCTGGTACCAGGACGCGTCACCAGAGAAACGGAGCGAACGCGCAGCCGAGCACCGAACGGTCGTGAACCAGTACCTCGAATAGTGGAGTTTGTTGTTAGACGTGTGAACCCACCGTTAATAGGTACAACTCGGAATCATTTGCCCATGCCTTCATGTCCTGACTGGGATGTAGAGTGAAGAAGATGGAGCTCAAGACTTCGTACAGGGGCGGCGGAATACGCATCAACTCTGGTGGTTTATTCGGTGCTCTCGACCTCAAAGGGAATATTTGGCTTGCTACATCTGCCCAGAATGTAGTCTCACCAGATTTCACGGTGATAGCTGATTCATCTGTATTCAGCACGGCATCGAAACGTTACCGCCGGCTGAGGATTTCTACAGAAGCATAGCAACTTGTGTGCTGGCCAACGAGCGAGAGAATCTGTCGAGTGCACCACCAATCCGACGACGTTTGCTGGGTTGCCTACCAGTAGGACCATCTGCGCTCAACGAACCAAGCCGGTGATCGGCCAGCGACCACACTGGTCACGCCGAGTATCTAATTCACCATACCGTTCACGTTCAACCTGAGTAGGGTATCCGGAGCCGACTGAAGTGCGAACGGACTGTACGTGGTAAACGACGGGAGGGATCCCCGCGAGCGACCGTCCGAGTCTCAGTGGTAAGTATCCTGGATGTACCTCCGGCGTTTTCGTCGATTGCTGGACCGAACGGTGAAGCATCGCGCCAACGGATTGGTCTCTTCAGTATCGGCTGTCGTGGTACGCTGTACCATCCATAATCATATACCGGGATATCGCAGAATCAGAGAGGATGAATTTAAAGACCGCCTGTATCGGTCCGGGAAGCGATCGGAAGTTATCGGGGGCTCTATGAATCAACACTCGTACGAATTCTTCGGCGACCTTACAGTGACAGTCCTGGGGGAGGGCGGGCGGACGAGCCGTCAGTTCCGCCAGATGTACGACCACTTCGCGACCAGCACGCCAGTTGACGACCCCGACATCATCGTCGAAGAGACGACAGCGGATGTGGAGGCCGAGATCGTTCTCGGTGACCCCAACGATCACTACGGGTGGACGGGCGAGGAGTTCGTCATCCGGAACGGGTCGGACTTCATGGCTGTCGAACCAGGGTGGGACCACCTCAAAGTGACACACGGGTTCGAGCCGTTCTACACAATCTACCCGATCGAATTCCGTATCCGACAGGAGCGAGCCGCGACGGGGCAGGCACTGATACACGCCTCCGGGGTCCGGTTCGACGGGCAGACGACGCTGTTCCCGGCCTGGCGCGGAGCCGGCAAGACCAACATACTACTCTCGCTGTTGCGTCAGGGAGCAGACTTCCTGTCTGATGACCGGCTCTGGGTGAGCGCGGACGGGACGGCCGTGGGGTATCCCCTCGGCGTGAATCTCCAGCCGTACAACATCGAGTCCTTCCCCGAAATCGAACGCCAGTACGCCACCAACGTGGCGCGCCTGCGCGGCGAGGTCTACGACTTCATCGACGCGCGGGTCGACAGAACCGGGTCGCTCCCGGAGACGGCCGTTTCCTACCTGAACGACGCGTATCTCGACGACAGCGGCCGTGAGTTCACCAACATCTCCGACCGGTATCCGCGGTCGGAGTATCTCGAGGAGGCGAGCGTCGATAACGTCGTTTTCCTTGAGGCCGCGCCGAAGATGGAAACCTTCTCCGTGGAACGGATTTCCACAGAAGCCGCGATGTCGGCCACCAGCGCGATCTGTAACTTCGAATGGGACGGGCGGCTCAGGGAGTACTTCCACGCTTACGATTCCCTCGTCGACGGCGGCTCGATGGTCGCCGCCCTCGATGCGGTCGTCGAACAAGAACGGGCAGCCTTTCGGGAGCTGTTCGAGGGCGTATCGACGTACCACGCAGCCATCCCCCGCAAGCGAAACTGGAGCGAGCACAACCTCGACACCGATATCGTGGAGACCGTCAAGTCGCTGGACTCACCACACAAGATCGAGGCGATGGACTGAAACTAGGTTTCCACGGAGCGCATGGACCCAGTACAGAGAGACAGGCCGAGGTACAGCGTCGCGGAACCGTCCAAGCTGGGCGGTGATAACTCCGTTCTGACAGGGTAGCTGCCGCACAATCACAGCAGAAGACGGCCCATACTGCGATAACCGAGTCATAACTATTCGCTTCCCTACGAAAGAGCAAATGTCCGAATAACCACAAATGCATTTGTCACAAATACGTACAGACAGCTGGTGGCAGCCGCAACACCATCGGCTGGCGGGGGGATGGAGGGGTCGACCCCCCGCCCATCTCGGAACGGGGCGTACAGATGCCTAGAGACAGTACCGAACGCGCAGTCACGACGACGCGGCGCCGACTGCTGGGAACCATCGGCGCCGGCGTCGGCGTTGCGACGCTCGGGACGGTCGGGGGCAGCGCTCAGGAGTCCGACGACTACTGGACAGTCGTCGCGCTCCCCGATACCCAGAACTATGCTGAAAACAAGACATCCTACGCCAAGGATCAGACCGAATGGATCGCCGACAACGCCGACGCGGAGAACATCGTATTCGCGAGCCACGAGGGCGACCTGGTCGAAAACGGCGACGATGACGCCGAGTGGCAGTACATCGACGACGCCTTGTCCACGCTTGATGGGGTAGTCCCGTACGCGTCCGTCACGGGTAACCACGACTACGTGGAGCTGTGGGACCGCCTCTCTGGAATTGCCAGATACAAGGAGCGCTTCGGTCCCTCGCGGTACGCACAGCGGGACTGGTTCGGCGGTGCGGGTCCGACCAACGGCGACGAGAACCGGGACAACCTCAACAGCTACCAGTTGTTCTCCGCAGGCGGCTACGACTTCATGCATCTTGCGTTGGAATGGGAGACGCCAGGGTCGGTCGACGACTCGTCGACCCCGTTGGGGTGGGCCCAACGCGTCCTCGACGACCACCCGGACCGAGCGACGATCGTCACCACGCACTCGTATCTCCGTGACTCGCCGAAGCGGCGCGGGCGGAACCTCCAAGAAGCGAACAACATCGGCAACACGGGCCAGACGCTCTGGGAGGAACTCATCTCACCGAACGAGCAGGTGTTCATGGTCCTCTGTGGCCACTGGCACGAGGACGACGGCGAAGTCCACCAAGTGTCGACGAATGCCGCCGACTCGGAGGTGTACGAACTGCTCGCGAACTACCAGTTCGGCGTACCCAACGGTGGGAACGGCTTCATGCGTCGCATCGAGTTCCGACCCGGGGGTGGGTCGGACGCGCCGGACCGGATCCAGGTGCGGACGTACTCTCCGAGCACAGGCGATGAAAAGACCGACGGCGACTCGAAGTTCGGGTTCGATCTGGACTTCGACGCACGGTTCGGGTCGTCATCCGAAGAGCCGGATGAACCGGACGACCCCTCCGCGACGTTCCAACAGGGGACAGACGGCTACGAAGGCGCGGCCGACACGATGCTACGGGCCGCCGACCCGGAATCGAGCTACGGCACAGTCGAGAGCCTGTCAACCGACGGAGACAATCCCCAAGGGACCGGTTATGCCACACAGGTCCTCCTCCGGTTCGATGGTATCGTCGGACTCGGCGACAGCCAAATTCCTCCCGGAGCTACGATCACCGAAGCCACGTTGCGGCTCCAGACCGCAGACGCCGGCGACGGCGCCGCGGTCCACCGACTACGGACGGGTTGGACACCAGAGTCCACGTGGGCTTCGGTGGGCGGCGGTATCCAGGCCGATGGGTTAGACGCCGTCTCCGAGCCAGAGACGGAGACCGGCGCAGTCGAGACGGGCGAGACGACGGTCGACGTGACTACAAGCGTGCAAGCCTGGGTGGACGGCGCGCGCAACAGGGGCTGGGTGTTCCGACCGCTAGGCTCGGACGGCTGGGATATCAAAGGCGTCAGAAGCGGCACCCCGCCGACGTTGATCGTCGACTACGACCCGAGGGACGCCGCGGTCGGAGACGCCGATGGCGACGGTGACATCGACGATGACGACGTGACCCGAATCCAGCGCTCGATAGCCGGCGAGGACGTGGATATCAACCGGACGGCCGCGGACGTTGACGGCGACGGTGATGTCGACATCAGTGACGCTGTCGCGGTCGACAACTTCGCAGGAGGGAGCCAATGAGAGACGGTGGGGGGATCGTCGTCGTGGCCGCCCTGATCGTTGTCGTCGGCACGCTTCCGATGGTAGTCGCCGCAGTTACCCCGGTGTCTGCAGACGCAATTTCGGCCGATGACACGGTTACTGGGTCCCCCGACGGTACCATCGACGCAGCTCCCGGTGACACGGTCACTGTGCATGTCTGGGCCAACGCGACGGCGGTGCGTGGCTACCAGGCGAACCTCACGTTCGATCCCAGTGTCGTGACCGTCGACAGCGTCTCCGGGAGCGACGACTTCGAGAACCCGGTTGTGAACGTGAACAACGACGGTGGCTGGGTGGCGTTCAATCAGCTCCGACCCGAGGAAACGAACGATCCCGTACTCGCAGAACTGAAGCTCACCGTCTCCGAGGACGCCACCGGCTCCACGCAGCTGACGTTCGTCGAAGCCGACACGAAACTCTCCGGCGGCGACGGGGAGAGCGTCTCGCCGGGGGCGTTCAACAGCGTCGAGCTGGCGGTCGATACCGACTCGGCAACTTCGACACCGACTCAGACGCCAACGTCGACCCAGACTCCAGAACCAACCCAGACGCCAACGCCGACCCAGACCCCAACGCCGACACAAACCGCTACCCCAGAGGATACCGGGACCGACGAGAGGAGCAACGAGGATAGCGACAACGACGACAACGGCAACAGCGGCGGTGGTAGCAGCGGCAGTGGCGGCGGTGGCGGCGGCGACGCTAGCGCACCGCCCGAACCCCTGTTCTCCATCGTGGGAACCTCGCTCAACCGGACGTCGGTCGCACCCGGTGAACCGGTCAATGTGTCGGGCATCGTCGAAAACGAAGGTGACGACGACGGGACCTTCGAGACCAGCGTGTACAGCAACGGGACAGCGATGGGTGAGAACACAGCCGTCGAGATTCCCGAGCAAGAACAGCGGCGGGTGAGCTTCACCGTCCGGTTCGACTCGCCCGGTGTCTACGCCGTGAAGCTTAATTCGACGGTCGTCGGTAACGTGACGGTTCAAGCTGCCAACGGCACTGGAAATACGACGGCCAACGCAACTGCCACCGAGACGATTACCGCCACGAACGGTTCGACCAACACCACCGTACCGCCGACGCCAGCACCGACGGCCACTGCGACGCAGACTGATACGCCGGCCGCGACCCTAACTGATTCCGACACCGAAGAGACGCACGTCTCCGAAGTCCAGACTGGTACGACCGCCGGATCCGCCCCCGGGTTCGGAGCCGCGAGCGTCGTCGTCTCGATGTCGCTGTTGCTGGGCTGGCTTGCCTACCGACGACCGGATGAATAGTCCGAGAGGTACCTCGCGCAGTTACGCGTAGCCTTTCGTGGCGTCGTCACCCAGACGCCGCGCTACCTCAGAGAGCGTCCTTCACTCCCCGATTCCATGGGAGGGACGCTCTGAGTATTGGGCAGAAACACCGAGCACTGCCGGACGGGTCCACTCACTCGACGTCGACCGCACAGCCTTCGGCCGCGCTGTCGGACAGTGCGTCGAGCACTCGCATCGTCGCGATCGCTGCTTCGCCGTCGGTCCGCGGCGATCCGTCGGTGGCGACGCAGTCTGCGAAGTGCTCCACCTCGAGGCGGTACTGGTCGACCGGGTCGAACGTCTCGACGCCGTGTCTGCCGTCGATCTCGTACTCGATCGATACCGGTTCGTCATCGGGCGCGTCGAACGCCTGTTCGACCGCGATCCAGCCGTTTCTCGCGTCGATCCGGTACTGCTGGACCAGCTGCGTGTCGAACCCGGAGGCGACGCGCGCCGATCGGCCGTCTTCGTACTCCAGCACCCCCGCGAGCTCCGTGTCGACGCCGGCGTCTCGGGTGTCGTTGCTGTGCGCGTACACGCGGTCGGGGTCGCCGAGCACCGCCCTCGCGAGCGAGACCGGGTAGCACCCGACGTCCATGAGCGACCCGCCGGCGAGGTCCGGTCGCAGTCGGACGTCGCCCGGACGGTCGTACAGCGGGAACCGGAACGTCGAGGTCACCGTTCGAACGTCCGCGAGTTCCTCAGCGGCGAGGGCCAGAACCCGTTCGGTCCGTGGGTGATATCGATACATGTAGCCCTCCATGAGAGTGACACCTTGGTCGCGACAGTGGTCAAGGACGGCGCGTGCCTCTGCCGCATCGACTGCGAGCGGTTTCTCACAGAGCACGTCGAGCCCGGCGTCGGCCGCGCGCGTCGTCCACTCGGCGTGGAGCCCGTTGGGCAACGGGACATACACGGCGTCGATAGCCTCGTCTGATAGCAGGTCGACGTACGATCCGTAGCTCCGCGGGATCGACTCCGCCTCCGCGAACGCTCGTGCGCGCTCGCCGTCGCGGGAGGCGACTGCCTCGACGGTGTGATTGCTGGCCCGTATCCCCGGAATCACCGCCGTTCGGGCGATCTCCGCGGTGCCGAGTACGCCGAACGTGATCGACTGCGCCGACGGCGTCACGCCGGATTCACCGCCGATCGACGAGAGGAGACACGACGTGCGAACGCGGCGGGTGCGACGTCTGCCCCGAACCGACACACGTTCGTGTCCGATACAACGACGGTTGCAGTTCCGGGAGCCGCCACTTGCGGACGAGTCCTGCTGTGAGCATTGGGAGACTGTACGATCATTTCGATAGCGTACTGTATCGGTGTTCGGGGGAAGGTGTTTGTGGAATTATCGCTCAGCGTTCGAATGGTTCCGTGGCCGTTCTCGTGCCCGTATAGTACTCGCGTTTGCTCGAACCCACCCCCCAGCCGCAATAACGGGCGACGGGACGTGCTTGAACGCCCGACGCTGTGGTTGGTCGGACGCACGCCCCCGTGCGCGTCTGTTTTACACTCCTTCATGGAGGAATCGCCCCTCCTGTTCGTATATCGAGAGCAGTTCTTGGAGGAACTCCTCGACGGTCTCGTCTTCCTCCAAATGGCCCTCGATCCGTTCGGTGAGGTCGTCGTTGAGTTCGATGGTTGTGGCCATCGCATAGAGTCTAGACCGAACAGCAGTTAATACCCGTTCTCGACCCCAACGCGGTGGAAACCGGGGTACACTCCGCCGAGAACCGGGCGTCACGGTTCAGGAGGCCCGTCTCCTTCGAACGTCTCGGCCGTCCACGACTCGTCGGCGCCGCCATCGGAGCCCCAGTCGAGGTATCCGTGTTCGACCGTCTCGATCACGGTCTGGCACAACTCCGAGAGCTCGACCGCCGCTCGACTCTCGAGGTCCGGATCGATCCCGTCAAGGTCGGTTATCGCCGGCAGTTCGTGCCGGATCCGTTGTTCGGTCGGGTCCCAGAAGAAGTCCAACTCACCGAACACCTCCGCGTCGGCGAGCGCTTGTACCTCCGCTTCAATCAGATCCGTATATTCTCCCCACTCTCGGAACCCTTCCGCCCACGCCCCATCTGCGAGGGCCGCTTCCAGTTCCTCGCGACGGAGATCGCTGTCCGAGTCGACCGCCTCGTCGACGTCGACGACACTTGGGATTGGGCGATTCGTCAGATCGGGCTGAGCGGGCGTCTCGACATCGAGTACCATACCTCACAGTTCGCCAACGAGGCTCATAACTGTCAGCATTAAATCACCGCCGTAGCGGTCCACGTCGAACGCCGCCATTCGTAACGGGACGACCGCGATAAATGGGGGCCGAGCGATCCGAGTGGGGGGCAGTTCAGCTGGCCGTCGAGACCCCGCGGTTCTACCGCCTCATCACAGTGTGGGAAGCGGCGTCGTCACTCATGCCACTGGAGGACGACATGTCAGTGTATGAACTTCGACGAGTTCACTGGGCAGGTCCAGCATCGACTGTCGCTTCCGGGAACCGGGGAGGCGGTCCGCGCGATCCGCGCCACCCTGACGACGCTCGGCGAACGCGTCCAGGAGGGAGAGGCGAACGACCTTGCCGGGTCGCTCCCGATGGAGATCGATTACTACCTGACGGACGCCGTCGCCGACCACGGCCAGCGGTTCGACTGGTCCGAATTCATCACCCGCGTGTGGGAACGCGAGGGGATGACGGACCGCGACGACCGAGCCGATGCCGCGTATCACGCCCGCGTCGTCCTCGATGTGGTAACTGAAGTGGTCTCACCCAACGAGATCCGCCAGATACGCGATCAATTACCGGCGGACGATGGTTGGGACGAGCTGTTCGAGGTAGTCGACCAGGAACGCTGACCACGGAACCGTCAGCTCGACCTCGAACCCGAGAGCACACTCCGGGCCCACGCACCCGCGGTCAGCGTTCGACCGAAGTAGCGGAGAAGGTCTCGGCCAACACCCGCTGCATCCCCCGTCGAAGCCGCTGTGACGTTGCGGTGTCCGATATCTCGAGCCGGTCGGCGACCTCGGCGAGCGTCACCTCCCGGGGCACCGCGAAGTAGCCCGTCTCGTATGCGGTCGCGAGCGCCTCTCGTTGCGCGCTCGTGAGTGCCAACGCCCCCGACGCGCGTGAGGACGAGCGGCCACCGCTGGCGTCGTGGACCCGCTTGACGGTCAGCCGGACTCCCTGCTCCACGCAGCGGTGATAGCAGTCCGCGAGCCGCTCGTGGCTGTGAAAACGGAGTGTGAGGTGCCACGTCCCGTTCGTTGCGACGGCCTCAACGCAGGCGGCACCGGCGTCGGCCAGCGCCGCGAGTAGGGGAGGCTGTTGGTCGCCCCAGTGGACGCACAGCACCCACTCGTCGTCGCTTCGGTGGACCGGTTCGGCGCGCTCGACGGCCGGCTCCGCGGCGACGAGATCACACACCGTTCTCGGGTCGGAAGCGACGACTGTGAGGTACGGTGCGATCCGGGTCTCGATCGGAACCAGTGATTCGATCTCGATCCGGGCGTCGCCCGCGACGGTCAGCGTTCGACCGAGGACGAACTGGCGCGGCGCCACCGCGACCGTCGCGTGGACACTCATTCGTGCGGCTGAGCGTTCGCTGTCACCGGTGAAAGACCCTGGTAGCGACGGCTACGAACCGGACATGATAGCGCTACGAGGAGAGACATAACTGATCTGTACGATCTCAACGTGCCGGGAGCACGCCGGAAGTCCGCCCCGACTTGAACGCGTTCGACTCCGATGGTCAGCGTTCATATTCAAGGACGGTGACAATTAGGATGTCGGTCGGTCGAACATCGAACCCGGCTGCCGGCGTCCTGCGACGTGGGATCGAACGGAGAACCCAACGAGTATCAGCACACATGACACGAAACTTCAGGGCCGAAGACGAGGGGAAGCGCGTGGTAACTGCCGACGGCGACGAGATCGGCACGATCGATCAGACGTCCGGGTCGATGGCGCACGTGAAACCGTCGATGGGTCTCTCACAGAGCGTTCGACGACGCCTCGGTTGGGCCGAGGAAGGCGAGGAGACGTACGAACTCCGCACCTCCAGGGTCGACGATATCGGGTCCGACGAGGTCAGGCTCAAAAAGAACCTCTAGAATCCGGCATCGAGAACCGCTGAACGGCCGGATCAACGAACGCCGCCGACTTCTTTGCCACGCCGAACCGTACGATCCCAGGC